>JAIRRE010000020.1 GCA_031256125.1 Burkholderiaceae bacterium | reverse complement strand
GTAACCAATCCCGGCTGCTACCCCACCGGCGGTGTTGCCCTGCTGCGTCCGCTGGTCGATGCCGGACTGCTGCCGCGCGACTACCCCATCGTTATGTCCGGCTATTCGGGTTATTCGGGCGGCGGGCGGCAGATGATCGAAGCCTACGAAGTCGCCAAAACTGCGCCGCCGCTGGAAATCTACGGCCTGGCGCTCACCCACAAGCACTTGCCGGAACTGTGGCGCTACAGCGGTCTGGCGCGCCGCCCGATCTTTGTGCCCGCCGTGGCCAACTACTACGCCGGCATGATCGACCAGATCGGCCTGCAATTCGACCTGCTGCATGGCGTAACGCGCCGCGCACAACTGGAAGATGCGCTGCGCGCCCACTACGCGGGCAGCGAATGGGTGCGCGTCGTTTCGCCCAACGCCAACGGCCGGCTCGAACCGACCGCGCTCAACAGCACCAACGCGCTGGAGTTGAGCGTCTATGGCGACGACGCGCTTGGCCAAGCCGTGCTGACCGCGCGTTTGGACAATCTGGGTAAAGGCGCCAGCGGCGCGGCGGTGCAGAACCTGCGGCTGATGCTGGAGATTTGACGATGTGAGACCCTTTGCCCGGAGCAGGTCGCCGCATCAGCAACCCTCATCCTCATCGCCCCGCACCACCCGCCGCGCGATGTCGCCCGAAAAACCGCGCGCGGCCAGGAAGCGCAGTTGCCGGGCGCGCGCCTTGACCGCTTCGGCGTGGTTGCCAAGCGTTGCCGGAGCGGGATCGGCACCGAATTTTTTTTCCCATACGGCGCGAGCGCGGTCGAATTCGGTGTCGCGCAACGCTTCGGCGGCATCGGTCAGCGCCGCGTCGCCGATGCCTTTGCGGCGCAGTTCGTGCAGCACGCGCGCGCTGCCCAGCTTGCCTGCGCGAGCGTGGAGGGTGGATTCGACCACCCGTATTTCACTGATAAAGCCCTTGGCCGTTAGTTCGTCGAGCGCGCGTGCCAGCTCGGTTTGCCGCGCCGTATCACCGGCAACCTGCGGCGCGAGCTTGCGTTCCAGCTCCGCGCGGCTGTGTTCGCGCAGGGCCAGATAGCGCAGCGCGCGGGCTTTGAGGGAAGACGGCTGTTCTGGCACGGGTGGGTTTGGCGTCGAATCTGACAAATCCATCGCGCATGATTTATCAGTCCACGCGCTAAACGCGAGGTAATTTATTCCTCCATTTCCGCCGCGCCATCCCCGCTTTCCGGCAATTCACCCGATCCGGCGGGTAGCGAGGTTGCCTGCAATTGCGCGCGGATTTTGCTTTCAATTTCCGCTGCCAGCGCCGGGTTTTCCTTGAGGAATTCGCGTGTATTATCGCGCCCCTGGCCGATTTTCTCGCCATTGTAGGCGTACCAGGAACCGCTTTTTTCCAGCACTTTCGCTGCCACGCCCATATCGACAATTTCGCCTTCGTGCGATATGCCGATGCCAAACAAAATATCGAAAACCGCCGTCTTAAATGGCGGGCTGACCTTGTTTTTGACGACCTTGACCTTGGTTTCGTTGCCGATGATTTCATCGCCTTTCTTGATCTGGCCGATGCGGCGGATGTCCAGCCGCACCGAGGCGTAAAACTTGAGCGCGTTGCCGCCAGTGGTGGTTTCGGGGCTGCCGTACATCACGCCGATTTTCATCCGTATCTGGTTAATGAAAATCACCGTGCAATTGGTTTTCTTGATGGTGGCGGTGAGTTTGCGCAAAGCCTGACTCATTAGCCGCGCTTGCAGACCGGGCAACTGGTCGCCCATGTCGCCCTCGATTTCGGCCTTGGGAACCAGCGCCGCCACTGAATCGATCACGACTAAATCCACTGCGCCCGAACGTACCAGCGAATCGACAATTTCCAGCGCCTGCTCCCCGGTGTCAGGCTGCGACAGGAGTATCTCCGGTAAATTGACGCCCAATTTGGTCGCATATTGCGGATCGAGCGCATGTTCGGCATCGATAAAGGCGCAGGTGCCACCCAGCTTTTGCATTTCGGCGATGACCTGCAAGGTGAGGGTGGTTTTCCCGGAAGACTCAGGGCCGAAGATTTCGATCACCCGCCCGCGCGGCAGCCCGCCCACGCCCAGCGCCACGTCCAGACCCAGCGACCCGGTGGAAACCACCTGTATGTCCTGCACCGGCTCGCCCTGGCCCAACCGCATGATGGTGCCCTTGCCAAATTGTTTTTCGATTTGCGCCAGCGCCGCTTGCAGCGCCTTGGCTTTGTCGGCGGCGGTGTCCGCCGGGGCGACCGCGCTTTTTCCCGAAGCCTTGCTTGCTTTTTCCTTGACTGCCACGTCCATGATCCTTTCCTTCCTAAGGGAGTGATGAGGAACCGGCTGGCCGGGCCGGTCACTTGGGCGCTACTTTACACGGCAATAGAACAAAGAAATGGTGTTTTTTAGTCAGTTTTCATTACCATATCGGACATGACACCCATAACCGACGACCGCTGGCGGCAAACCCATTTGGGTCGCTTGTTGGGCCACGCCATGCGGCGCTTCGACACCCGCGTGCTGCAACTGATGGCCGCCAGCAGCGAAGCCCCGCTGGCGCTTTCCAACCTGGCCGCGCGCGACAAGGTGGGGGCAGCCATCATCCATATCACACGCCACGTGCCACTGACGGGCGCGCGGCTGACGGAACTGGCGCAAATGGCCGGGATGAGCAAGCAGGCCATGGGCGATCTGGTCGATCAGGCCGAAGCATGGGGTTTGGTCACCCGTATTTCAGACCCGGCGGACGCTCGCGCCCGGCGCATCGTTTTTACGGCCAGCGGTTTGGCATGGCTGGCCGCTTTCCGTGCCGCTGTGGCACAAGCCGAAGCCGAATTTCGCGCCGCCGTGGGTCAAGAAGTTGCCACGGTGGTGGCGCTGGGACTGGAAGCCTATGCCAATGGGTGAGCAGGGTACCCGGTGAGCATGTCACTGCTGGGTGAGCGCGCCGGTAAAATTTCTTCCTTTCGCGTGCGCCAAGGCGCGGGTTATGGGGTGGATGTAGATGTTGTCATGCCTGCCTTTCAACCCGGTTCGGGGAGATGATGTCTGACGCTCGACGCTTTAACGCCCAACGCTCTACCGCCCATGCTCACCTTTCAGCAACTCATCCTCAAACTCCAGCAATACTGGGCCGATCAGGGCTGCGCGCTGTTGCAGCCGTATGACATGGAGGTCGGCGCGGGCACGTCGCATACGGCCACTTTTTTGCGCGCCATCGGGCCGGAACCGTGGAAGGCTGCTTACGTGCAGCCCAGCCGCCGTCCCAAGGACGGACGTTACGGGCAGAACCCCAACCGCTTGCAGCATTACTACCAGTATCAGGTGGTGCTCAAGCCTGCGCCGGACGACATCCTGGAGCTGTATCTGGGATCGCTGGCGGCACTGGGGTTCGACCTGAAGCGCAACGACATCCGTTTCGTCGAAGACGATTGGGAAAATCCCACGCTCGGCGCCTGGGGGCTGGGCTGGGAGGTGTGGCTCAACGGCATGGAAGTGACGCAGTTCACCTACTTCCAGCAGGTCGGCGGCATCGACTGCCGGCCCGCCACGGGCGAAATCACCTATGGGTTGGAACGGCTGGCGATGTACCTGCAAGGCGTGGAAAACGTCTATGACCTGACGTGGACCGAAGGCGTGCCGCCGCCGGGCCGCTCCCAAGGCGGCACAGCAGGGGAGTGTGGGGGCAAATTGCTTTATGGTGATGTGTACCTGCAAAACGAGCAAGAGCAGTCGGCCTATAACTTCGAGCACAGCGACGCGGAGTTTCTGTTTGCCGCCTTTGCCGCCCACGAAAAACAGGCTCGGCACCTGATGGAGGCGCAATTGGCGCTGCCCGCTTATGAACAGGTGCTCAAGGCCGCGCACAGTTTCAACCTGCTGGATGCGCGCGGGGCTATCAGCGTGACCGAGCGCGCCGCCTACATTGGCCGCATTCGCGCCCTAGCGCGCGCGGTGGCGCAAAGCTACTACGACAGCCGTGAACGCCTGGGTTTCCCGATGGCTCCGCGCGAGTGGGTGGCGCAACTTCAGGCCAAGGCCGCTTGAAAGACAGACGAGAACAACCATGACCGCACAAAACCTGCTCGTCGAACTGCTGACCGAGGAACTGCCGCCCAAGGCGCTGTCCAAACTGGGCGCGGCGTTCGCACAGCAACTGCATGACCAGCTCAAGGCGCAAGGGCTGACGGCCCCGGATTCCCGCGTCACGCCCTACGCCACGCCGCGCCGGTTGGCCGCGCACATCACGCACGTGGCGGTCAAGGCCGCCGATCAGCCGCTGCGGCAAAAGCTGATGCCGGTCAGCGTCGGCCTGACCGCGCAGGGCCAGCCCACGCCGGCGCTGATCAAAAAGCTGCACGCCATCGGTGCGAGCGAGGCTGACGTGCCGCGGCTGGAGCGCGCGCCCGACGGCAAGGCCGAGGCGCTGTTTCTGGACACCGTGCGCGATGGCGTCACGCTCGACGCCGGGCTGCAAAAGGCGTTGGGCGAGGCCATCGCCAAACTGCCCATCCCCAAGGT
>JAIRRE010000359.1 GCA_031256125.1 Burkholderiaceae bacterium | reverse complement strand
GCTGCGCGCCACCCACCAGATTGACCGCGCCCACGCCATTGACATTTTCCAGCCGTTTTCTAAGTACCTGGTCGGCCCAGTCCGTAATTTCGGTGGCCGACATTGCATGCCCGCCACTGGGCGTTGAGCCGGGAATCACCGCCACCGACCAGATCGGGGTGCTGTCCGGGTCAAATTGCTGTACGACAGGAATTTTGACTTCGGCACGGAGCTGAGACTGTATCTGGGAGACTTTGTCGCGCACGCCTTCAAGGGCTTTGCGTTTGTCAACCTGCAACTGGAATTCGGCCACGATCAGCGACAACCCCTCGGTGCTGCGGGAGGTTAGCCAGCGCAGGCCGGCTACCGAATTGACGGCGGCCTCGATTTTGTCGGTGACTTCGCTTTCCACCGTGGCCGGCGATGCACCGGGGTATTGCGTACTGATGATGACGAACGGGTAATCCACATCCGGGAACTGATCGACCTGCAAACGTTGCAGCGAAAACACGCCCAGCACCACCAAGGCGAGCATCATCATGGTGGCAAGTACCGGATTTTTAAGACTGATTTTTGTGAACCACATAGCGCTGTTTTTTTTATTTCTTTAGATGGAAAGCTTTTAGCTTCTTTTCTTATTAGGGTGAGATTACTGTGTTAGCTTGACCGTGGCCATCGTCCCTTCGTACAGTGCGCCCGCTGCGCTGCGTAACACCCAATCGCCGGGCTGGATCGCGGCATCCGTGTTCACGGCACCGTTCGGAGCGCTTACGGCGACCCAGGTTTGACCCTCTCCCTCGTTATGGCCTTGGCTCGCGGCATCATGGCGTACCACGCCGCGCGCGCCGATTTGCACCGGTATCAGATGCACGCGACCGTCCCTGACCACTTGCACGTAAGGCTGAGGTTTGTCGGTGCGCACCGCGTCCAGCGGCACCGCCAGCGCGTTGGCCGCGCCTGTGGTCAACATCCCTTGGGCGAACAACCCTTGCCGCAGCCCGGCTTGCGTGGGCACGGTCAAATACGTCAGCACATCGCGGCTACCGGGTTGCGCACTCGGGTTGATGCGGGTGACGGTGGCTGTCACGGCATCCGGGGCGCCCTCGACCGTCAAGCGCGCGGTTTGCCCCACGCGCACCGTCAATGAATCGCTGGGACTGATTGGCGCTTGCAGCTCCAAGTCGCTTAAATCCACAATTTCCACCACCGGCGCGCTCGCCACGACACTCTCGCCCGGCTGCGCCAGCCGCCGCGATACCGTGCCCGCGATAGGCGCCTTGAGCACTGTGTCCGCTACCGATTGTTGCGCCACCGCCGCGCCCGCCTGTGCGGCGCGGTAATTGGCTTGGGCCGCCTCCAGGTTGGCCCGCGAGGTGGCCAATGCGGTTTGCGAGATGAAACCCTGTTGCACCAGCGCTGCGTTGTTGTCATACTGGCGCTTGGCGATATCCACCTGAGCGCGCGCCGCGTCGGCTTGCAGCCGAGCCTGCTGGTAGCGCTGGTCGTATTGGGCCGGCGCTATGTGTGCAATGATTTGGCCTTCGCTTACCGGGTCACCTTCGCGCACTGTCAGATCGTGCAGTACGCCAGTTACCTGCGCCTTGACCAGTGCCGTATCCCGAGCGCGCAGCGTGCCAGTGACGGGCAAACCGGTGACCAGCGGCTGCACTTGCGCGCGCGCCACGTCGCCGGCGGTCAGGATAATCGTTTGGGCTGCGGTGGATGCTGCCAAATTGACCCGCGCTTGCTCGATATGGTGCGCATACCAGATGCGGCCCGCGAACAACGCCAGCAGCGCCAGAACAATTAATGCAACAAGCCCGATTCGCCGGCGAGGCGGGACGGGGGAAAGGGGGGCGGGATTGGAGAAGGTCATGTTGACGAAAGTCTGCAATTGTTACCGAAATTGAGGTTTTAAGCAACAGGGGATTTGCAATCGGGCTGAGAGGTAACTTTTGTATCATCTGCCATCGTTGTTTAAAAATAATTAATGTTTATTTGCAATAACGACGCTTACATCTATCTTTATCGCGCAAGCACTCGATACTACGTTTGATGCGCTGAATCGCGGATACGGGTTTCCAGCGCCAGCCCGTGCAACGTAATACCGATCAAGGTAACACCTCATATGTTAGAAGTTAATTTTTACGTCAAAACTTATTCGGCACTGTCTTTGATCTTGGCATGAAGTCGCGTGAGGCTGGCGCACCAGGCAGAAGTTACAGCCGTTAAGGATGATGTTCAAAACCCCGCCCGTATTCCGATGGTGTGAACACAAGCAGTGGGCAACAATACGGGCATAAAGCAAACCAGCCGAGCCATAGATCTGAGAACCTGTTTGCAAAACTTGATAAACTCAACGATACTAACCTTTTCAAGGTTGAAAAGCTCATCTCTTGTATCCCAGCGATCTGACAGAGCGGCAGTGGGCCATATTGCAACCCCTGGTGGCGGGGCAATACACCCCAGACCCCAAAGGAGGGCGTCCACCGGTCAGCAACGTGCGCTGCGAGGTCAATGCGATCTTGTGTGTACTCAAGACTATGAACGGTTGCCTACTACCGCGAGACCATGATCCAGATCGCCTTTGTTTATCTCCTGCTCAAGCGATATTGACGGTTTTGCAAACAGGTTCTTAAGTGCCGCACTCCGGTAAAGACCATCGCCACGTCGCGTTCATTGGCGGCCTCTATGACTTCCTGGTTGCGCATTGAACCACCGGGCTGGATGACGCAAGTGGCGCCTTGGTCGATAACCACATCCAGCCCGTCGCGGAAGGGAAAGAAGACATCGCTGACAATCGCCGCCCCCTGTAGCGACAGGCCCGAGTCCACACTCAGGAGCATGTCATCGGCGCAGAAAACAATGCTTTGATGTTCGATGCTCTTGATCGGCATGAAGCGCATGTTCGGTCGCGTGGCCGACGTAAAACACCGGTCGCGCTCAGAAGTCAAAATGCAACCGGACATATGCGCTCAACGGCGTGCCGACGAACGCGCCGACTACGTTGGTGGCGATGTAGTAGCGCCGGTTGGTGACGTTGTCGATAGTCAGATCGACACCCCAAGGACGCCTCGCGTAACCGAATTGCAGGTTCTCGATCACATAGGCCGGCGCCCAGTCGTAGCCGTTGGCAAAGCCGTTTGTCGTCCGGCTTGCGTAGTTGACGCCGACGCCAGCGTGAAAGCCTGTCCTGCCAAAAAGGGAGAAACGATACGTCGTCCATAGGTTTGCCATGCGGGCAGGCACGCCTTGCGGCATTGTGCCGGCCGCGCCTGGGGTGTCCGGGCTATAGGTAATGCGCGCGTGCTGCGCGGTGAAGTTCGCGTATGCGTGCCAATTCGGCGTGAAACTCGCGTCGAGCGATACTTCGACGCCGCGCGTGCGTTGCGAATCGAACGCGATCTGGTCGTCGCCGTACGCAGTCGCCACATGTTGTCGCTTCACGTCGAAGAGCGCGGTGTTGAGCACGTACAGCCCGTCGAGGAATAACCACTTTGCGCCCAGTTCGTATTGCAGCGCCGATTCGGGCGGGCCGATGGAAAACGCGTCGTTTTCCGAATTGAAATTAGCCAGGTAGCTGCGCGATACGCCGAGATACGGTGATATCGACGGCGTGAGTTTGTATAACGCTCCGATGTTCCAGCTGGTTGGCGCGTCCTGGCGCGTGTACGTATTGCCCGGAACCAGCGTGATGCCGTCATTGGCGGTGCGGTTCGGTTCGCCGGGGATCGGGCGCAGGGTCAGTGACGTGTCGAACCAATCCTTGCGAATACTCGCGCGAATTTTCAATCTATCCGTCATGTCCACCTGATCGGTCGCATAAAGACTGTAGAAGTTTGCTGACACCTGATCGTTCTGGCACGAATGGCCAGGCGCGCACTGGAAGTTCAGGCTTGCGATGGAGGTTTCCAGCGGCACTGGCGCGAAGATGTCGTCAATGTCGGGAAGATCTGCCGTCGTCTTGTCGGTATTGAGACCCTGGTTCAGGTATTCCAAGCCCGTCACCAGAGTGTGGCGGATGTTGCCCGTCGAAAATTTCCAGATGGGTTCCAACTGGTAGTCGATGGTGTTGAGCGTATCGTCCTGGTGACGCAGTTGGCGACCGGTAAATACGTCACCCACGATCTTCGCGTGCGTGCTGTCGCCGTTGCTGTAGAAGTCCAGCGCGTGGTGCATGAACGACAGACGATTATTGAGCGTCAGATGGTCGTTGATTTTCCACTCGTCCGAGAGCGTGGTGCGCACATAGTTGCCGCGTGCGCGCGCAAATGGTGTCGAATATTTGGCGTTGAATGGGACGTTGCTAATTGGCGCCCCCTGGTAATAGATCATCCCGTACGAATCGGGCGTTGCCATGTAGTCCTGAGCCTCGATGGAGAACTCGATCTTGTGGTCGCCGATATTCCATTGCAGAGCAGGGCGGATTTCCTTGCGCCACGATCCGAGGCTGCGGTAGCCATCGGAGCGGCTAGTCGCAACGTCCAAGCGATAGTTCAGGCCATCAATGCCGGTCGAGCCGGTGACGTAGGCACTGCCATTGGCGGTGCCGAACGATCCGACCTGGATGTCGCTACCCCAATGGAGCTGTGCTGACGGCGTGTAGTGAATCAGGTTGATCGACCCTCCTGGCGGTCCGCTGCCCAGCAGCGCCGATCCCGGCCCTTCGAGCACTTCGATGCGCTCGACGCCCAGCAGTGAATGCATCGGGCCGTTGACTTGGTCGCCATCCGAGAAACCATCGTTATAAGTCTGCGCCTGAAGACCGCGGATCATGAAGTGGTCGGTGAAGCCCTTCGAATCAGTGCCGCCATAGTTCACGCCGGACACGTTGCCCTTCAGGATCGCTTCCTGCAACGACGTAACGCCTTGCTCGTCAAGAATTGCGCGCGGGATTTCCTGCACCGCCATCGGCAGTTCGCCGATCGGAGTGCCGGTCTTGCTGACATTCGCGGACTGGTACGGGTTGTTCACGCTACGGTCGGGTGCTGCGGTCACGAAGACCTTGCCGAGCGAAGCGGTCGGTTGTGTCGGCGAAGCCAACGTTTGTTGGTCTCCATCCGACTGTTGCTGAGCTTTTGTTTGCTGAGACTGCTCTTGTTGAGCTTGTTGGGCCTTCGCCACATGGGCAAATACAAAAGTGACAAACAGTGCTGAAGCGGCAATGGCGCCGCGAATTCTTGAAATGTTTATTGGTTTCACGCTGAACGATTCTTGTAACGCAATCAATACCAAATGCGTATTGCAGTAAATGTCACAGCCGAATGCACTACTCGCGATAAAAGGGGGAAGAAAAAGCGCAGCAGGCATTCCAGTCCGCTGCGCCAAGGGTCAGTCCCTCAATGAATCATCCCGGTTATCGCTCAGTCGTCATCACCGTCGGAATCGACCTTGCCGAGGGTGTTCTGCGCCACCGTGTAGATCGAATGGGGCATCGGATAGGGCTTGTTGCCCATTACGCCCTTCCACAGCACTTCATTGAAGATGACCGGCGGAATCCGGTCTGCCTTCGCCAAGGTGTAACCGCGCTTTTCGAGCTGGCGCTGGACCTTGGCCCAATACACGCCGTTATGCCGCGGACGGACGACCTTGCCCAGGGCGTACTGCGCCCCCAGACCGCCGTTGGCGGCTGAATTGGTCGCGATGTTACCGACATTCGTGTTCTGCAGAATCGTCGAAGCAACGGTCGTAAATGTCCACGAACCGTTCATGGTCGTGTCGAATACGTCAGCCATCGGCCTGGCATAAGCCGTGTTCATGTTGATGTGCTGGGTACCCAGCACATCTTCTATGGTGCGGATCGCGTTGACTTGGTTGTAGGCTGTGCTCACCACCTTGCCCTGCTTGACGTATGGGCCGACGAAATACATTGTGGCACGATGCGAATCGACGTGATCCGAGCCGTCTTGCGAATCGTCCTCGATGATCACGATCAGCGTGTTGGAGGCATACGGGCTGTGGGCCACCGCTTCGACCAGTTTGCCCACCGCGAAATCGTTGTCGGCCTCTTCCTGTTCAGGCGCGGCCATCTGGCCGATGTTGCCCGACCCCGTTGACGGGTTGTAGTAGTTGCCGGTGTGATCGGCACCCATGCGAACGAGTTCGAACGTCGGCAACTGGCCGTTCGAGACGTACTGCTGGAACTCGCGGTTCCACTCTATCTCCCGGTACGTGTCCGGGTAAGACTGATCGAACCCGAGGTAATACGTGTCCGTGCGATTCACGAAGTCAGGCTTGAGCGGTATGGCCATGACCATGCCCGCGGCATACGGGTTGGAGAGCGGGTTGGCCGCCGTGCCGTACGAACCGATGTTGTTGACCATGCCGCCGTAATCGCGGATCGAGCCGCCAGCCTGCAAGACGGCGCTGTAGATGCTGTCTTGCTGATAGCCGAATGGCGCATCCGGCACTGACACGTCGGCGATGCCCGGAAGAACGTTGGCGACGCCGCCCGCCTCCGCAGCAAGCATGGCGTTGGTGCTGTAGCCGTTACCGCCCGCCGTTGCCGTATCACGGCTGGACGGTGTGTCCAGGCCGACGGGAATGCCGCGGTTCGCGCCTTCGGATTCATACGCCATGCCGCGCGAGACGCCGGCGTAATTTATTTGCTGCGAGAGTTCCTCGGTCGGCGTGATATGTGCGTGCTGCGCCCACGACCAGCCGTCCATCGAACCATCACCCGGATCCATGAAGTTGTCGATCGTGGCGAACGTCGAGGCAACCGCGTGCAGGTTCGGCGTAATGGCCTTGCCGTACATGGTCAGCGTCGGATCGCCATTGGAACCGTTGTTGAGGTCACCAAGAACCTGGTCAAACGTGCGGTTTTCCTTGATGACGTAGATCACGTGTTTGATGTGGCTGCGCATGAACTGCATCGTCTGCGCGTCACTGTCTGTTTCTTGCGCCGCATAGTTGTTGCCGTTGACCAGGGTCGTGAGTTCGGCCAGTACGCCGCTGGACGGAACCGGCGCGCTCACCAGGCTCGCCTGTTCGAGACCGAACTGGTATTGATTGTTCGAGTAATTGCCGCCCAGCTTGTTGTAGTCCGGGTTCGGGCCGGTGTTGGACTTGCCGTTGATGATGTACATCTGCGAGCCGTCACTGCTCAGGGCGAGATCCTTGGGGGCATAGGCGGTCGGCATGTAGCCGGCAACCTTGTAGGCGTTGGTGCCCGTGAGCGGAACCACCGCGACCGAGTTGTCGCCGTTGTTGACCGCGTACAACGTCTTGCCATCGGGCGAGACCGTCACGGCAACCGTGTCGCGGCCGCTGTAATTGCCTTGACCCGTGCTGTTGGCTACGCTCAAATCGACCGTCTGCGTGATTTGGTACGACTTGGTATCGATGACCGCCACCCGGTCAGTGTTTTCTTCCGCCACGAACAGTTGCGACTGGTCCGGCGAGAGCGTCATGCCGTAGGCGTTGCCACCCAGCGTAATACGTTTGACGAACTGGGGCGAACCCGGATTCGACAGGTTCAGCACCACGACTTCACGGTCGCGCACCGATGAAATGAACGCGATGTTGCCCGATGTCATCGTCACCGCCCACGGGTATTCGCCGCCAGCTACACCCTCAGCGCCCGACGTGTGGTACGGGCGCAGATCGTATTCGGTCAAGAGCTTGTTGGCCGTGGCATCAATGACGGAGACCGAGTCGTTGTAGTTATTAGCGACAAGCAGCGTCTTGCCATCGGACGAGACAGCCAGACCGCCGGCATTGGGCTGCACACCCAATCCGATACCAGCCGCGTGACCGAGCGCAATGGCCGCGGTCTGGGAGAACTGCGCCGACGGAGCTGTTGAAGCGCGCGAGTACACGTAAACCTTATCGTCGGCGCCGCCCGTGCCGTATAGCGTGGTGTTACCGTTCCAGGCCAAGCCAACGAACGCGTTGATTTGCGGGATGGCTTGAATGAATTTCGGGTTGCTCTTGTTGGCGCCCGACACGTCGTAGATAAAAATATACTGCGTCGAGGAAGCCGTGTCGACCACTTCCGTGCCTGTGTTGTACAACGTGTTGTAGCCGGCGGTGATGACGGCGAGCGTGTTGTCGTCGGGACTCAGTTGTGCTTTCACCGCCTCGCTGACCACCCAGTTCGGGTTCGCCGCGATGTGCGGGTTCAGCAACTGTTGAACCGCACCCGGAATGGCCTGTGGGGTGATGCCCAGGCCGTACGGCAGCATCTCCGCGCTGGTGTTGGTCAGTGCGGGCGTGCTGGGATTGTTGTTGCCGGGGTTGTTGCTGCTCAGGGTGTGGTCATCGCCACCACCGCCACAAGCAGTTATCAGTATCGAAATCGCCGGTACTGCAATCAGAGCCGGCAAAAGACGTCGCATTCTCATGAAATTGGCTCCTTGTAAAGTTCACAGACCTTACTGATTGACTAAGCAGCTGTCTGCGGCAAGCAGTATTGATGGGTAATGTGACCGCTTTATGACTTTCCAGCCGAACCCGGTAGCAGATTCCTTGCAACCTTGCCCGTGAGTGCGCGGCGCGCTTGGATAATGCCGGACAATCACCGCGCGAACGTATTCGGCGCTGACTGATCGGCGGGTAAACTCTCCTTTCCATTTCACGACACTCTTTGAGGAGAGCGAACATGCCGCTCGTTTCCATGCGCCAACTGCTGGACCATGCCGCCGAACACGGCTATGGCATTCCGGCTTTCAACGTCAACAATCTGGAACAGGTGCAGGCCGTGATGACCGCCGCCGACGAGGTGGGCGCGCCTGTCATCCTGCAAGCCAGCGCGGGCGCGCGCAAGTATGCGGGCGAATCGTTCATCAAGCATCTGATTCAGGCCGCCAGCGAGGCATACCCCAAGATTCCGCTGGTAATGCACCAGGACCATGGCACTTCGCCCGCCGTGTGCGCGGGGGCGATTACGCTCGGCTTCGGCTCGGTGATGATGGATGGATCCCTCAAGGAAGACGGCAAGACGCCTTCCGATTTCGACTACAACGTGCGCGTGACGCA
>JAIRRE010000218.1 GCA_031256125.1 Burkholderiaceae bacterium | reverse complement strand
CGATGCTTTCCGCCGCCTGCGAGGTGCGTTCGATAGCAGCTTGGCGGCGCTGCGCCTGCTGCACGCGCGCGGCGTGCCGACTGGCCTGCGCTATACCCTGACCGCGCTTAACGGGCATGACTTTCCGGCGCTGCTCGACCTGATGCGTGCCGAAGGCATCGGGCGGTTCTATTTTTCACACCTGAATTACGCCGGGCGCGGCAACATTCATCGCGCACGAGACGCGCAATTCCAGGCCACGCGCGCCGCGCTGGACCTGCTCTACGAACGCGCCTGGCAAGCCGCGCGCGACGGACGAAACGAGGATTACGTCACCGGCAACAACGACGCCGACGCCCCGTATCTGCTGCGCTGGGTGGCGCATCGCTGGCCGCGTTGGGAAGCGCCGCTACGCGCGCGCCTGGCGGCCTGGGGCGGAAACGCCAGCGGCGTCAACGTCGCCAACATCGACAACCTCGGTCACGTCCATCCAGACACCATGTGGTGGCACCACGATCTGGGCAGCGTGCGTGATCGCACGTTCTCGCAAATCTGGCAGGACACGTCCGACCCGCTGATGGCCGGTCTCAAACAGCATCCGCGTCCGGTGCAGGGCCGTTGCGCGCGCTGCCAGTATCTGGCGATCTGCGGCGGCAACACCCGTACCCGCGCCCAGCAACTGACTGGCAACCCGTGGGCCGAAGACCCCGGCTGCTATCTGACCGACGCCGAAATCGGGCGGCAAGCGCCACTGCCATCTGCTGCCGAAGCGCCATCCGCCGTCATACCGTTAGTCCCCGTAAATCCATGACTTTTGACACTCCAATCCGTCGCTCCACTTCCTTTGCATTACTTGCCCGCATCGCACGCGCTGCATGGCTGGCTGGTTTGTGCGGACTGTGCATCGCCACCGCGCGCGCGCAACCAGCGCCGGCTCCTGCACCAACGTCCAGCCCCACCGTGATGGCTGCCCAAGCCGTTACTCAAACAGATGCTCCAGCCGTCTTGCCCGATGCATCTGCGGCAGCCTCGCAGACCGTATCGGCGGACGCGCCTCCCGGACAGATTTACCAGCAGCTTTGTGCGAGATGCCACGGCGTACAGCGCACCGGCGGCATTGGCCCGGCGCTGTTGCCTGAGAGCTTGATGCAGTTGCGCCCCGCCGAGACGCTCGAAGTCATCTCCCACGGTCTTCCGGCGACCCAGATGCAGGGCTTTGCCGGGCAACTCAGCGCCGCCCAGATCAAAGCCGTGGCGGCCTGGATCCGCACCCCGGTGGTCCCCGCGCCCACGTGGACCGAGGCCGACATCCGCGCCTCGCGTACCTATACCCCAGAGCCAGCCAACGAACCGGCCAGACCGGTGTGGAACGCCGACCCGATGAACCTGTTCGTCGTTGTCGAAAGCGGCGACCACCACGTCAGCCTGGTCGATGGCGACAAGTTCCAGGTTATCGCGCGCTTTCCCAGCCACTATGCGCTGCATGGCGGACCCAAGTTTTCGCCTAGCGGACGCTACGTTTATTTCGGCTCGCGCGACGGCTGGATCACCAAATACGACCTGTGGCGGCTGCGCGTGGTGGCCGAAGTGCGCGCCGGGCTGAACATGCGCAACGTTGCCGTCAGCAACGACAGCCGTTGGGTGATAGCCGCCAATTACCTGCCGCAGACGCTGGCGCTGTTCGATGCCGACCTGAATCTGGAACACATTTATCCCACCGCCACGGCGGACGGACAGAAGACTTCGCGCGTGTCGGCGGTCTATGACGCCGAACCGCGCAAGAGCTTCGTGGTTGCGCTCAAGGACATCCCGGAGCTTTGGGAAATTTCCTACGACCCTCACGCACGCGCGCTCGATGACGGTATGCCGGGTTTTCTCGGTGTGCGCCGCACGGAGTTGCAAGAGCCGCTGGACGACTTTTTCTTTGGCCCGGGTTATCACCACGTGCTGGGCGCGACCCGCCCCAAGACTGAAAATGGCGCGGCCACCGCGCAAGTGGTCGATCTGGACTTGCGGCGCAAAGTGGCCGACCTGCCCATCGCCGGTATGCCGCATCTGGGATCGGGCATCACCTTCGATTGGCACGGCCATCGCGTGCTGGCCTCGCCCAACTTCAAGGGCAGCGGCATCGACGTGATCGACATGACCAACTGGCAACACATCACCACCATTCCGACGCCGGGGCCGGGCTTTTTCATCCGCAGCCATGAAAACACGCCCTACGCCTGGACCGATTCGATGATGAGTCGGACCGCCCACGACATCCTGACCATCATCGACAAGCGCACCCTCAAACCCGTCGCCAGCGTACGCGAGCCGGGCAAGACGCTGGCGCACGTCGAATTCACCCACGATGGCCGCTACGCCGTCGCCAGCCTGATGGAAATGAATGGCGCGATCATTGTTTACGACGCTAAAACTTTCAAAGAGGTCAAACGCCTGCCCATGAGCAAACCCATCGGCAAATACAACATCGGCAACAAGTTGATGCTTTCGGAGGGGACTTCGCATTAAAGCAACATTGAATAAGTTCTTGCGGGTGTGGCGCGCAGATTTATTCAGCGTTGTTTTTGCGCGTTCCTGCTTGTCTTTTTTGGGGGCGGCCCCCGGATGCCCGGCGCGCAATCGTTCCCATCGCCAAATCCTTGAATTGGTTTAAGGACTTTGCCGAATCAAAACCGGAAGATAGTTGTCTTCATAATGAAGGAGGCCCCCATGAGTCAATTGCAAAGCGGATTTACCCGGCAGGCTGCACGCAACATCTTCTACGGCGGCAGCTTGTTCTTCGCGCTGATATTTGCCGGCTTGGTGTTCAATTCCGAGCAGCGCATTCCGGCGCGTTCCCATCAAGAGGCGCTGACCCCGGCGGTGGCCGCCGGCAAGCTGATTTGGGAGACGCGCGATTGCAGCGGCTGCCACACATTGCTGGGTGAAGGCACCTTTTTTGCCCCTGAGCTAGGCAATGTTTACAAACGCCGCGGGCCGGATTTCATCAAGTCGTGGATCAAGGCGCAGCCCACAGGCATAGCGGGCCGCCGCCAGATGCCGCAGTTCAACCTGACCGATCAACAGCTTGACGACCTGGTGCAGTTCCTGAAATGGACCAGCGAGATCGACACCGAGAAATGGCCGCCCAACATTGAGGGTTGAACGCGCACAGGAGAACACTATGACTACCGCTATCCCCACACCCCTGAAATACCGCGGCCAGTCGGTCGCCAAACTTTACTTTATCGGCGCATTGGTGCTGTTTGCCGGACAAATCGTGTTCGGCCTGTGCGCCGGTTTGCAATACGTGATCGGCGATTTGATGTTTCCCTATTTGCCGTTTAACGTAACGCGCATGGTGCACACCAATTTGCTGATCGTCTGGCTGTTATTTGCTTTCATGGGTGCAACTTACTGGATCGTGCCTGAAGAGGCCGAGACCGATTTGCATTCGCCCTTGCTGGCCAAAGTGCTGTTTTGGATCTTTCTAATTGCCGGCGCGCTAACCATCGTCGGCTACCTGCTGGTACCTTATCCAGAACTGGCCAAGATTACCGGTAATTCGCTGCTGCCGACCATGGGGCGTGGGTATTTGGAACAACCGCTACCGACCAAAGTCGGCATCGTGATCGTGGCGCTGGGGTTTTTGTACAACGTCAGCATGACCCTGCTCAAAGGCCGCAAAACCGCCATTGCGACAGTATTGCTGCTGGGGCTGTGGGGACTGGCGCTGATGTTCCTGTTCTCCTTTGTCAATCCGGAAAACCTGGTGCGCGACAAGATGTACTGGTGGTTCGTGGTGCACCTGTGGGTGGAGGGCGTGTGGGAACTGATCCTGGGTGCGCTGCTGGCTTACACGCTGGTCAAGACCACCGGCGTGGACCGCGAGGTGATCGACAAATGGCTCTACATCGTGATCGCTTTTACGCTGATGACGGGTCTGTTGGGCACCGGCCACCACTATTACTTTATCGGCACGCCGGGCTACTGGCTGTGGATCGGGTCGATCTTCTCGGCGCTGGAACCGATTCCCTTCTTCTTGCTGACGATATTCGCCTTCACCATGGTTAACCGCCGCCGGCGCGACCAT
>JAIRRE010000212.1 GCA_031256125.1 Burkholderiaceae bacterium | reverse complement strand
GCCGCTGATGGTAATGGCCCCGCCCGCGCCGCTGTTGCCGCCGCCGATGCCCGCGCCATTGAGGCTGCTGGCGTTGACCGTACCGCCGTTGATGATGATGGTACCGCCCGCGCCGCTGTCGCCGCCGCCGATGCCCGCGCCGTAGCTGTTGCTGGCGTTGACCGTGCCGCCGTTGATGATGATGGTACCGCCCGCGCCGCCGTTGCCGCCGCCGATGCCCGCGCCGTCCCCGAGGGGCGCGCCGACGTCACCCGTGGCCGTCAGGCTGCCGGTGCCCGCGGTCTGCCCGTAAAGGGTCAGGCTGTTGGCGCCGGAAACATCGATGCCCGCATCGCCGCCGCTGCCGGTGACGCTCATGCTGCACCCGTCGGCCAGGATCAGGTTCACCGTGCCGGAGACGGTGAGCGTGCCGCTGTAGTTGAGCGTGCTGCCGCTGTCGCACACGTACCACCCCGTGGTGAGCGTGGTTTCGCTGCCCGTGAGCGCGACGGTGCTGGCGGGAGAAGTGAGCGTGCTGCCCGAAACGGGGTCGTAATAGCTGGTGGCCTGCGCCTGCGCGGGCAGACTGAAGGCCAGCAGCAGCGCGCCGAAAAAAGCGGCCAGCGCCGCCTTGCACGAAAAACCCCAAGGCCACCCGGCGCGCCGCCGCGCAGAAAGAGAAAAGAGGAATGCCGCCATGTTGGAGACTCATTTGTGTGTAAGCGCAGGCTTCAAGTATACCGCAGGCCGGGGCGGGGGGGAGGTTTTTTCCAGGGTATTGCCTCGCCGGCATCGCCAAGGGCGACTACTGTGGTTCATTGAAAAACGCCCGCATCGCGTCCAGTAACCGCTGCGCCAGAACATTAGACGGCCCGGCGCGCCATACGCCGTAGGCTTCGGACGGTTCGATGTGTCCCTCCAAGGGGCGGAACACCGCGCCGCGCAAGGCTGCGCGCCGCATCGCTTCGGGTACCAGCGCCACCCCCAACCCTTGCGAAACCAGCGACACGACGGCCAGCCAGTGCCGCACTTCATGGCGCACCTCGGGCTGGAAACCGGCGGCGGCGCAAATCGAAAGAATCTGCTGGTGATAGTCCGGCGAGGCTTCGCGCGAGAACAGTACCAAAGGCTCGGCGCGCAAGTCGCTCACGGACAGGGTGCGCCTGCGCGCCAGCGCATGCCCGGAAGGCAGGCAACAAACAAAAGGTTCGCGCAACAACAGGCGGTAGCGCAATTCGTCGGGTATGCGGCTGGTGTGGATGAAACCCAGATCAAGCCGCCCATGCAGCAGTTCCAGTATCTGATCGTGCGAATTGAGTTCGGCCAGGCGCACGCGCACCACTGGGTGCTGTGCCTGAAAAGCGCATAGCGCCTGCGGCAGGCCCCGATACAGCATCGCGCCGACGAAACCGATGTGCAGCCGGCCTGCCAGACCGGCTGCCACATCGCGCGCTTGCGAGGCCGCCTCCTGCGCGCGCGCAAGTACGTCGCGCGCCGATTCGCACAGAGCCTGGCCTGCGGGCGTGAGCCGCACGGCCTTGCTGCTGCGCTCGAACAGCCGCGCGCCCACCTGATCTTCCAGTTGCCGGATCGCCACCGACAGCGGCGGCTGCGAAATCGCCAGCCGCTGTGCCGCACGGCCAAAGTGCAGTTCTTCGGCCAGCACCAGAAAGTAACGCAAATGCCGCAGCTCCATTGATAGCTCAATCAAATTGAACAAGACATAATCAATATTAGACATGAATGCTTGAAAAGGCAAAAATGTCAGTCATCGAACACCTCACCCAAGGAAACGCACCATGTCCACTGCGATCATGCCGGTCGAGCAACCCATCCCCGACCGCCACGGAAACAACCTGTTCACCACCGACGCCGAGTTGCACAGCCTGCTCAAGCTGTACCTGCCCGATGCGCTGCGCACACACCTGTGGCCGCACTTCGAGCGCCTGGGCGCGCTGGCCGGCGGACGGCTCGATGATCTCGCGGCGGAAGCCGACCGCAACCCACCCACGCTCAAAACGCGCACGCGCACCGGGCAGGATGCGCGCGAAATTCTCAAGCACCCCGCTTATGTGGAACTGGAACGCATCGCCTTGAGCGAATTCGGCTTGGCCGCGATCTCCCATCGTGACGAGACGCTGGGCTGGAAAGGCAAGATGCCGCCAATCGTTAAGTACGTGTTGACCTATCTATTTGTGCAGGCCGAATTCGGCTTGTGCTGTCCGGTTTCGATGACGGACTCGCTCACCCGCACGCTCAAAAAGTACGGCACGCCCGAACTGGTCGCGCGATTCCTGCCGCGGCTGACCACGCTGGACTTCGACCAGCTCGCCCAGGGCGCGATGTTCATGACCGAGCAGGCCGCCGGTTCGGACATCGCGGGCACGCTCACCACGGCGCGGCTGGACGAAGCCGGCCAGTGGCGACTGAGTGGCGACAAGTGGTTTTGCTCCAATCCCGACGCCGATTTCGCCATGGTGCTCTCGCGCACCGAGGGCGCGCAGCCCGGAATGCGCGGCATTTCGCTGTTTTTGCTGCCGCGCGAATTGGACGACGGCACGCCCAACCATTACCGCATCCTGCGCCTGAAAGACAAACTCGGCACGCGCTCGATGGCCAGCGGCGAAATCGTGCTCGAAGGCGCGGTGGCCTATCTCGTGGGCGAAATGGGGCGTGGCTTCGCGCAGATTGCCGACATGGTCAACAACTCGCGCCTGTCCAATGGCGTACGCGCCGCCGGCCTGATGCGCCGCGCGCTGGCCGAAGCCGAATACGTCGCCGCGCACCGCGTGGCTTTCGGGCGCAAGCTGCAAGACATGCCGCTGATGCAACGCCAGCTCGACAAAATGCGCATCCGCGCCGAGCAGGCGCGCACCATGGTGTTCCAGACTGCGCAGACGCTCGCGCGCTCGGACGCGGGCGAGAGCGGCGCTTACGCGCTGCTGCGCATCCTCACGCCGCTCATCAAGTTTCGCGCCTGCCGCGACGCGCGCCAGGTTACGGGCGACGCGATGGAAGTGCGCGGCGGCTGCGGCTACATCGAGGAGTGGAGCGATCCGCGCCTGGTGCGCGATGCGCACCTGGGTTCGATCTGGGAAGGCACGAGCAACATCGTGGCGCTGGACGTAATGCGCGCCATCCGCCGCGAAGCTTCTTTGCCTGCTTTTCACGCGCACTTTGAAGGCTTGCTCGATGCGACGCCGCTAGCACCTGCCTTTGGCGCCGCGCTGCGCGAATCGCTGGCCCGCGCCTGTGCGCTGGCCGAGCGCGCCACGCAAGCCAAGGACGAAGTGCTCGCGCGCCAATGCGCCTCGATGCTCTACCACTGCGCCAGCGCTATCGCGATGGCTTGGGAAGGCGTCAACACCGCATCGGCCGACCGCCTGCGCTGGGCACAGTTGACGTTGATACACCGGGTGCTGCCGCGCGACCCGATGGGCACGGCGGCAATTCCCGCCGAATGGAATGCCATGCCCGCGCACAGTGCGCAAACAGCATAACGCGCTGCTCCCTTTGGGAGCGATTCTCTTGTTCGGCTGCCCTCTTTCGTTACCGCGAGAGGGCAGCGCTGCCATCGTGTCGGCGCGACACAGCGCGTGACGCGCACGGGCATGAGCGGCTACACTTGCCGCCGTGCGCGACTGGCGATAGACGGCTTGGCCGTTGACGTGGAGCCTGGGCGGCGTTGGCTGCCCTGATACCCGGTGGAGCGCACAGCTAACTCGCCGTTCGCCTGGGCAGTCCTGGTCGTCAGACCGGGATCATCCTTTTACCGTCAAGGACTGCCACCATGTTCGACCGTACCCGTTACACCATTGCTGATACCGATCCCGCCGTGTGGGTGGCGATCAATGCCGAGAACCGCCGCCAGGAAGATCACATCGAGCTGATTGCCAGCGAGAACTACGCCTCGCCCGCCGTGCTGGCCGCCGCCGGTTCGCAACTGACCAACAAATACGCCGAGGGCTATCCCGGCAAGCGCTATTACGGCGGCTGCGAATGCGTCGATCAGGTCGAGCAATTGGCCATTGACCGCGTCAAACAACTGTTCGGCGCGCAAGCGGCCAACGTGCAACCGCACTGCGGCGCCAGCGCCAACGAGGCGGTATTCATGGCCTTTTGCAAGCCCGGCGACACCATCATGGGCATGAGTCTGGCCGAAGGCGGACACTTGACGCACGGTATGCCGCTCAACATCAGCGGCAAGTGGTTCAACGTGGTCAGCTACGGCCTGGACGCCCAGGAAGCCATCGACTACGACGCGATGGAGCGCAAGGCCCATGAGCACAAGCCGCGCCTCATCATCGCCGGTGCCAGTGCCTACGCGCTGGAAATCGACTTCGCGCGTTTCGCCAAGGTGGCGCGCGACGTGGGCGCGATCTTCATGGTGGACATGGCGCACTACGCCGGCCTGATCGCGGGCGGCCAGTACCCCAACCCGGTGCCACACGCCGACGTGGTGACCAGTACCACCCACAAGAGCCTGCGCGGCCCGCGTTCAGGCTTTATCCTGATGAAGGCGGAGCACGAAAAAGCCATCAACAGTGCGATATTCCCCGGTTTGCAAGGCGGGCCGCTGATGCACATCATCGCCGCCAAAGCCATCGCATTTCAGGAAGCGCTGCAACCGGCCTTCAAAGACTACGCGGCGCAAGTCAAAAAGAACGCTCAGGCGGTGGCCGAAACCCTGACGCAGCGCGGTCTGCGCATCGTCAGCGGACGCACCGAAAGCCATTTGATGTTGGTCGATCTGCGCGCCAAGGGCATTACCGGCAAGGAAGCCGAAGCCGTGCTGGGCAGCGCCCACATGACCATCAACAAGAACGCCATTCCCAACGACCCGGAAAAGCCGATGGTCACCAGCGGCGTGCGCATCGGCACCCCGGCCAT
>JAIRRE010000139.1 GCA_031256125.1 Burkholderiaceae bacterium | reverse complement strand
GGGCGACCTGTTCGGGCAAGGCAAGATGTTTCTGCCGCAGGTGGTCAAAAGCGCGCGGGTGATGAAGCAGGCGGTGGCGCACCTGATTCCCTACATCGAAGAAGAAAAGCGCCGCGACCAGGCCGCCGGGCGCGCCGTGGGCGCCAAAGGCAAGATCGTGCTGGCCACCGTCAAGGGCGACGTGCACGACATCGGCAAGAACATCGTCGGCGTGGTCTTGCAGTGCAACAACTACGAGGTGGTCAACCTGGGCGTGATGGTGCCGGGGCACGAAATCCTGGCCCGCGCCAAGGCCGAGGGCGCGGACATCATCGGCCTGTCGGGCCTGATTACGCCCAGCCTGGAAGAAATGCAGACGATAGCCGGCGAAATGCAGAAGGATGCGTACTTCCGTGATCGCGGAGTGCCGCTGCTGATCGGCGGCGCGACCACCAGCCGCGTGCACACGGCGGTCAAGATTGCGCCCCATTACGACGGGCCGGTGGTTTACGTGCCTGACGCCTCGCGCAGCGTGGGCGCGGCGCAGGGCCTGCTGGGGCAGCAAACGCAGCAATACATGGCCGATCTGCGCGCCGATTACGACCGGGTGCGCGCCCTGCACGCGAGCAAACAACCCACGCCGCTGTGGCCCATCGGCCAGGCGCGCGCCAACAAGGCGCGGCTGGACTGGGCGCACTACACGCCGCCCGCGCCTAAATTCATCGGGCGGCGCGTCATGCGCGGGCTGGACCTCAAGGCCATTGCCGCTTTCATCGACTGGACGCCGTTCTTTCAGACCTGGGATTTGACGGGCAAATACCCGGCCATCCTCACCGACGCCGTGGTGGGGCCGGAAGCCACGCGGGTCTTCAACGACGCGCAAACCATGCTGGCGCAAATCATCGCGGGCCGGTGGCTCACGGCCAGCGCGGTCGTCGGCTTCTGGCCTGCCAACGCGGTGCATGACGACGACATCGCGCTGTATGCCGACGCGCGGCGCGACCAGACCATACTAACCTGGCATGGGCTGCGCCAGCAAGCCGAAAAGGCCGAGGGCAAACCCAGCCGATGCCTGGCCGATTTCGTCGCACCGTGTGAGGCGTTGGCTGCAGGCGCGGGCCAAGGCGACATTCCCGCCGGGCCGGGGCGCGACTATCTAGGAGCCTTTGCCGTTACCGCCGGACTGGGCGTGAATGCCAAAGAGGCCGAGTTCCTCGGCGAGCACGACGACTACCGCGCCATCCTGCTCAAGTCTCTGGCCGACCGCCTGGCCGAAGCCGCCGCCGAATGGCTGCACTGGCGCACACGCACCGACTGGTGGGGTTACGCGGCGGATGAAGTGCTCGACCATGACGCCCTGATCGCTGGGCGATACCACGGCATCCGCCCCGCGCCCGGTTACCCGGCGTGCCCGGATCACAGCATCAAGCGCGATTTGTTCGCGTTGCTGCAAGCGCACGACATCGGTATGCACCTGACCGAAAGCCTGGCCATGCTGCCCGCCGCCAGCGTCAGCGGCTTTTACTTCAGCCACCCCGAAAGCCGCTACTTCAACGTCGGCCGGATCGACAGCACCCAAATCGTTGACACGGCCGCGCGGCGCGGCATGTCGCAAGCGGAGCTGGCACGGCTACTGGCGCCCAATCTGGGATAACGCGGCGCGCAAAATTGCGCGCCGGACGCGGACGGGTGCGACGCGGAACGCAACTTTCCATTATGATGTTTTTATGAGCCTTCATTTTGCTGTTGGCCCATTTTTCCAGAAGCCATTCTGTGTCACGAATTTCCCCGCGCAATATTCATGAATCAAACTCAAAATAAATTTTTCACTATTGGCTTCGCGATTATTGTGGCGCTTTGCTATCTGGTGGCGATCCGCTATCGGCTGGCGCACGAGCTGCCTGACGATGCGGCGTTCTTTCTGCGCTATGCCGAAAATATGGTGCAAGGCCAGTTCTGGGTCTATAACCTCGGCGAAGCACCGGTGTGGGGCGCCAGCGCGCCGCTGTTTCCGCTGCTGTTCGTGCTGCCGTTGAAGTTCGGGGTGGCACCGATTGCGGCGGTACAGTGGACCAGCACGCTGGTGAGCGTGGTGGCGTTAACTTGGGCCGCGCTATTGATGGCGCGTCACTTCGGCTACGTGGCGGCCTGGGCGCTGGTGATTTTTTTGTGCCTCGATTCGGGCCTGATGGATTTCGCCGGGTCTGGACTGGAAACACCGTTGACCTGCCTGCTGCTGGTAGCAGCGCTGCATATGTTGCTGGCGGGGCGGCAAGGCATTTGGTTGGGCGTGGTGGTGGGGCTGCTGGCGATACACAAGCTCGACCTGATAGCCATGGCCGCGTTGCTGTTGCTGGCCGCTGCCGTGGCGGCCCGGCGTATTCCCTGGCAAGCGGTAGGGGCGGCGGCTGTCATCGCGGTGGCTTGGTATGGCTTTGCGTGGTATTGGTTTGGCCTGCCCGTGCCCAACTCCTTTTTGACCAAGGCCCTTCACCAGAACGATATGCACAAGCTGATCGGGTGGGACTGGTTTGCCCTATCCGTGCTGGTGCGTTATAAGCATTGGATTTTTGCCGTCCTGGCCTTGTTGGGCGTGCAAGCTTGTTGGCGCGCGCACAAGCCTTTGCTGGTGTTTTGCCTGGGTTCCCTGGGCGCGCATCTGTTGGCCTATTCGGTCAAGTACCCTTTCGAGCCTTACGACTGGTACTACATGCCAGCCCTGCTGCTGCTGTTGTGGCTCGCGGCGCTGGGAATAAAACAGGCCGGAACCTTTGTCGGCGCTTATGCGCCGCAGGCGCGGTGGCTGTCGGCATTGTCGGCGGCGCTGTTATGCGGACTGATTGTTTGGCATCTGGTGCCACTGGAACGCCAACAAACCCGGGAACGCAAGCAGTGGCTCAATCTGGGCGAACATGACCGGGCGCAGGCGGGCCGCTGGATCAACGCCCACACGCCGTCCTGGTTCAAGGTCGAGACGTGCTGGGGCAACCCGGCGGTTTTTTCCCGACGGTACGTATACGACTGTTCATTTCTGAACCGGCCGGCGGAAGATCATGCGCAGGATTTGCGCGAGCGCTACCGGCCCGAGATCGTGGTGTATCAAAACGCCCAGGATGTTTCGCCCACGCATTTGCCGCATATTCCAGGTTACGTGCCGGTGCACCTGTTCGACCGGGCATTCGATGCCGGCTTGGGCAACTATTTCTTTTTCGCTTATGCGCGTAAGGACGTGTTGTCGCAGGTCAGCGACGTATCCTTGGCAGCTGGCTGCTTGGCCCAAGGCCCGGACGCCTGTGACCGTTACCTGCCGCAGCCAATCCAGAAGCTTCAGGCAACCGATTCGGGCGAAACGCCAGCGCCTGGGGCGTTGTGTTCGCTCGATAGCATCAATGGTGGGGCGGCAACGCAGGCTCCGGTGAGCAAAGCCCAACCGATTGAATTGGCCGGGTGGGCGTTCATGGCAGACCGCAAGAGCCAGCCCGATTCAGTCTGGCTAATGATCGAGCAAGCTGGCCGCCGATATACGGCTCGTGCCCGTGGCGGATTCCCGCGGCCTGAGGTAGCGCGGGGAATCGGCGCGCCGGCCTCGTTAACCAATAGCGGCTTCCAGTTGAAATTCGATGCCTCCGATCTGGCACCCGGCGCTTATGATGTGTCCATCATCCTGATCCGCGGCGACCAAAAACAGATGTGCCACGCAGCCAACTTGAATTTGCGTTGATCCGGGCTATAGATAGTGCCGTCACGAGGTTGATACATCAAGCAAACTGTGCGATGGTATCGCACAAGACACCTACCAAAGTGGAACGGAACGGATTGAATGAGTCCCACGCTCTTTGTTACTCCTCTATCGTCGATTTTGGCAAGTCCTAG
>JAIRRE010000065.1 GCA_031256125.1 Burkholderiaceae bacterium | reverse complement strand
CTGGCCATGCTGCTGGCGGTGCTGCACCGCCACGCAGGCGTAGCGTGCGGCGATCAGGACGTGTTCGTCAATGCCGTGGGCGGCGTGCGCATCGGCGAACCGGCGGCGGATTTGGCGGTGCTGTTGGCGATCCAGTCATCGCTGCGTGGCCAGCCGCTGCCCAAGGGCTTGATCGCGTTCGGCGAAGTCGGCCTGGCCGGTGAAGTACGCCCCGCGCCGCGCGGGCAGGAACGCCTGAAAGAAGCCGCCAAGCTCGGCTTTGCCGCTGCCGTGGTGCCCAAGGCCAACGCACCCAAACGGCCTTTGCGCGAACTAGAAGGCTTGACCCTTTACCCGGTGGACCGCATCGAGCAGGCGCTGGCGGCGGTGCGGGAGATGGAGGGGGGGGTGAGGAATAGCGGAGTATTTGAGCTTTGAAGACTGAGCGAAACCAAGCAAGAGCTTGCCGGTTCACTGGGAAATCCTCAAGCCCTTCTTCGCGTCGTTCACATACTGGTCGTAGACCGGCAGGGCTTCGGGGTGGATCACGCGCCGAAAAGTTTTGAAGGCGATCGTGTAATCGCCATTGCACACCAGGAGCGCCGGAGCCGAGGTGCTGAACGTCAACACCACGCCGTCTTTGGAGAGCCAGAAACTGCCCATGGACAGCCAGAAACTTTTCCCGTCCCAGCTTTGGTCGAAATACGCCAGGCAACCGCCCTGCGCATCGGGCGCGTCGTCCAATTGCTGCTCGACTTCCCGTCGGATTGGGCCGTTTTTGGCAGAGGCCGCAAACGCCGGAGAATCGACCCACTTGCCCGGCTCCAGCGGATCGCCCGTGCGCAGATCGAAACTTTGCATTTTCGTGCCGTAAAAGGGATGCGCACCGCCGCATTCGCTGCTGTCGTCGTAGCGAACGGTGAGGTAGTTTTTTGCCAGCGCGGTCACGGATTGGCTGGACTCTGTACTCGTGCAATCGAACCATTGCGCGCGGGCATCGGCAAAACTTTTCTTGAGTACGGCGTTGATTTTCCGGCGCGCGGCCTCGCCCAGCCCGCTTTCGATGCGTAGGCCGGTTACGTCGCTTCCCTGATCCTCATCGCTATGCTTATTGCCATACGTCACGAACACGATGCCGCCTAGGTTCTGGCGATTCAAGACGCGCAAATCCGGCTGGCGCGATGCGGTCAATGCCTTGTCGCAATCGGCGACGGTGGCAATTTCTTGCATGGTGAAGGGCATAGCGGCTTTGCTGCTGTCATGCTTGTCGCTGCGCGCCCCGCGGATGGCGGCGGCGCTCAATTCATTAAAGCGCCAAATGCCCTGGGCGCGAATGAAGAGGTCAAACTCATCCTCCGGGAGCACGTCCAGCACCGGCGGATCGGGCACGGTAGCCGTGGGGGCGTTGCGGTGCAACACCATCGTTTTGAAAGATTTTTCGTCGTAGTAGCTTCCATGCAACTCGCCCTCGTCATTCACGCCAAGGCAGGCCACCGCTTTCTGTGTGCCCAATTGGCCGCGATACAGCGTGCTCGGCAAGGGTGCGAACTTGACGGAGGAAGCCTGAGCGGCATAGACGGCGTTGACCTGCCCGCTCAGTTCACGATTGACCTGCCCGTGCGCTTCTTCTACGCAGGCGATGTCCCGGCACTTATCGGCCAATTGAAGAACGAGCTCATCTTCCGGCGGCGGGATGGCTTTGTATTCCGGGGAGCCGTACTCGAAAGCGCCGATGGCTTGTTTCTGCAGGGGCGCAAGGTCGTCGGCCAATTGGCGCAATTTGGGCGAGAGGCAAAGCTGCCTTTGCAACGGGTTGCCGCTGATGCAAAGCCCCACATAAATCCCGCGCGGCGCCTGCATGGGCTGTGCGCTCATGCGCTTGAGCCGCAGGCGGCTGAAGGTGATATCCGAGTTGCATGCGGCGCGGCAGCCGGAGAAATCCACGCTCAAATCGTCCTCGGCTCTTTTGACGTTCAGTGTGCAAACTTCCTTATTCAGATAGTTGGGATACCAGCGCCACTGGGTGCCCCCCGGGCGAAACGGGGCGGGCGGAGTGATCCGGCACTGGCCCTTGTCGTTATTCAGGCTGCCGCGGATTTGCAGGGCGCCTTGTGCATCGACGGCGAAGATCAAGTAGGTGCTGAAATAGTATTTGTCCCTTCCCGTCTTCTGCGTCTCAAGGCCCCAGGTGCCGCCGTACTGGTCAAGCCACGCTTGCCTTTCGGGTGCCAGCGTGACCGGCTGCGGTTGCGCCGCAATTTCATCAGCTAAACAGTTAGAGCACCAGACACAAGCGGCCGTGAGGGCAAAAATCAGACGTGGCATCGCATTCTTCCTTTTTGTTGAAAACACGGTACTCAGCATGCTGCGATCAACTTTTCCCCGCCGTCTCTCGCCGCCTAAACAGAGCATAGGAGTCGATCAATAGCACCTGCTGGCCGTGCTGGTTGAAGGCTTGCAAGTGCGAGCGCACCAAGCCTACGTTGGGGCGTGAGTTAAGCGGGCGGGCTTCCATTACCTGCTGGCGCACGGTCAGGGTGTCGCCGGGGTAGACCGGCTTGGGCCATTTCACTTTTTCCAGCCCCGGCGAACCGAGGCTGCTCGAGTAGCGCAGAAAATTGTCCACCAGTACCCGCATGACCATGCCGCAGGTATGCCAGCCGCTGGCTGCCAGCCGCCCGAAATGGGTCTCGGCGGCAGCCGCGTCGTCCAGGTGAAAGGGCTGTGGGTCGAATTGGCGCGCGAATTCGATCACCTCCTCACGCTTGACGGTGACTTGGCCCAGTTCGCGGACTGTGCCCACAGTCATATCTTCCCAGTAGTAACGGATGGCGGGCGATGCTGCTTGCGGTTCAGGCATGGCGGCGGTTCCTGGCGCGGTGGGGTGCGGAAATCGTCATCATGCCCGGATTGCGCGCGCCGCGCAAGAATAGCCGCGCCGCTGACCTTTGGTTGTATAAACGACAGCGGTTTCGCTGTTCAGCCTTTCGCATTTCACACCCAGGAGATATTGTCATGACCCAAACCATCGACCTCACCGCCGCCGACGGCGCGCGCATTCCGGCCTACGTGGCCCGGCCCGAGGGCAAACCCAAGGGCGGCATCGTCATCGTGCAGGAGATTTTTGGCGTCAACAAGCACATCCGCAGTGTTGCCGATGGCTACGCCAAGGATGGTTATCTAGCTATCGCGCCCCATGCCTTTCACCGCGTGCAGCCGGGCGTCGATCTGGGCTACGATGAGCAGGATATAGCGACCGGCTTTGGCTATAAGCAAAAAGTCGATGTTCTGCCGGCCCCCGGCATCATGCAGGATTTGCAGGCCGCCATTGATTACGCCGCCAAGGAAAGCGGCGGCAAGGTCGGCATCGTCGGCTACTGCTGGGGTGGTCTGTTGGCTTGGCGCGCGGCATGCGGCTTGACCGGCCTTGCGGCTGCCGTGACCTACTACGGCGGCGGCATGACTACCCCCGAAGAGGCCGCGCGCAAGCCCAAGGTGCCGGTGCTGTCGCACTTCTCCGACCGCGATCAATACATTCCGGTGCCCAGTATCGAGGCGTTCCAGCGGCTGCATCCCGAAATCCCGGTGTACCTGTATCCCGCCGAGCACGGCTTCAATTGCGACTTGCGCAGCGCCTGGAATGCCGACGCCGCTAAGCTGGCGCGCGAGCGTACGCTGGCGTTTTTTAGCCAGCACGTCGGGTGAGGGCGGCAGGGGCGCGCGGACGGTTGATACGCCACTGGCGAACGCTCCGCCCGATGGAAATCGGGCTTGTCGGCACGGGCGGATGCGCCGCGTATGACGCAGTGTCAAGGCTATGCTGAATGAGTTGGCGCCAGTTGGCGCACCTGCCGATGTTGGCGACAATGCTGCCCACATGCGCCCGTCCCTATGAATCGCAATCTCTGGCTTCTGGCGCTCTGCCAAGGGCTGTTCCTGACCAACAACATTAGTTTCACCGCCATCAACGGGCTGGTGGGACTATCCATGGCGCCGCGAGGCTGGATGGCGACGCTGCCCATCATGGGCTACGTGGTTGGCGGCGCGCTGGCCACGGGGATCGTGACACGCACCCAGTTGCGTTTCGGCCGGCGCGGTTCGTTTCAGATCGGCTTGGCGGTGGCGTTGGGTTCGACCTTGCTGTGCGCGCTGGCAGTGGCGCTGCACAGTTTCTGGCTACTGTGCGCGGCGACTGTGGTGGCGGGCTATTACAGCGCCAACGCGCAGCTCTATCGCTTTGCCGCTGCCGAGGTGGTTACCCCGGAGTGGCGCGAAAAAGCCGTGTCGCTGGTCATGGCCGGCGGGCTGATCGGCGCGGTGATCGGCCCCAACCTCGCCAAATACACGCGCGACGTGCTGCCGGTGCCGTTTGCCGGGGTCTATCTGGGGCTGGCCGCGGCGGCGCTGGTGGGGATGGCACTGATGCATTTCGTCGCCTTTTCCGCCCTGCCGCCGCACAAGGCAGCGCAGGTTCAGGCGCGACCATTGGGCATGATCGCGCGTCAGCCGGCTTTCATCACCGCCGTCATGGCATGCGCGCTGGGCTATGGCGTGATGAGCCTGCTGATGTCCGCCACGCCGCTGGCGATGCAGGTGTGCGGCCTGCCCTTTGAAAACACGGCGCTGGCGATGGAATGGCACGCGATCGGCATGTTCGCGCCGGGCTTTTTTACCGGCCACCTGATCCGGCGCTTCGGTGCGCTACCCATCATGAGCGCGGGGCTGCTGTTCAACCTGGCGTGCATCGCGGTCGCGCTTGCGGGGCTGGACCTGCACCATTTCGCGGTTGCGCTGTTCCTGCTCGGCGTGGGCTGGAATTTTTTGTTCACCGGCGGCACCACGCTGGCGCTGACGACCTTTACGCCCGAAGAAAAAGACCGCGCGCAGGGCGTACTGAACTTCTGGGTGTTCGCGGTGCAAGCGGTGACGTCCTTTTCTTCGGGCGCGCTGGTCACGACGCAGGGCTGGCAGCTGCTCAACTGCGGCTCCCTGGTGCCGGTCGGACTCATGGGTTTGGCGCTGCTGTGGTTGGCCGTGACACGCCGCACGGTATCGGCGGCGTCCGAATCAGACGCATAACTCACGGCAGGGCGGCCTCACGGCCCGGTCGGTCCCGGCAGGGTGAGGGCGCTGCGCGCGCGCCAGAGGGGGAAGACGCTCAATGTGGGCATGGTGGCGCGCTGAACGGCGGAGACTTCTTCCAGCGCCGTGTTGCCCAGGCGCAGGCGTCCGCGCACCTCGAAGAAGCTGCTGTTGACGGCGGCCCAACCGGTATCGACGTTGGCGATGGTGATGTTGCCGCGCTGCACCGCGTCGGCCACGCTCTGGAAGTAGGCCGATTGCCGCAGCGTGACCAGGCGCTCGGCCTGCGCCGCATCCAGCCCCGGCAGCGCGGCGTAGATGACGACGCTGCTGGCGGTGTTGAGGTTGACCGGCGTGATGCTGCCCGGCGCGGCCAGCGGCAGCACGGCGACGTAGGGCGCCAGGCGCGCCACGGTGGCGGCGTCCAGCCCCAGCCAGGTAAGCTGTTCGACGCGCTGCGGCAGCAGGGGCGCGTCGCCACTGTTGCCGTTGGCGCTGATGGGGCCGGGATACATGACCGCGTAGGCGCGGATCAGGTTGCGTTGCAGCGCGGCGAGCTGGCCGGTGGGCAGGCCCAGCGCCTGAAACAGGCGCGTGAAGCGCGCCAGCGCGGCGGCCTGGGTCTGCGGGTCGGCGGCCACCAGGTTGAGCACGTTCAGGCGCGATTGCAGGTCGGTGATCTGGCCGGAGAGGAAAGCGTTGCGCTCCAGATCGGAGGCGCCCGCTTCGCCGGCAGCCAGAAAATCCGACAGGCGCGATTCGGCTAGCGGCACGGCCCACGGTTCGCCCAGGTGATCGACCGGGAGGTGGTGCTGTATGTCTTCGGCCAAGTCGCCCAGCAGCAGCAGGCGCGCCCAGTCCAGCGCGCCGGTGAGCAGCCAGGCCGATTGCACGCGGGTGCGCTCGGCGCGTTCGACCTCGATGCCGCGCCACTGTTGCCACAGCGCCGCCGCCGCGAGCGCGGCGACAAGCACCACGGTAATCATGGCCATGAGCAGCGCCGCACCTTTGCTGCGGCGCGCCGCCGGAGGCTGGACTTCGTGGGTCTTCACGGCTGGACCCCTCCCAACGTGGGCCGCACCCAATCGAGCGTCAGCGGCCCGGTGACGCCTTGGCCGGGCGCCAGGGTGAGCGTCATGCGGATGCCGTCGGGCAGGCTGGTGGGCGCGGCGCTGGCGGCATTTCCGGCGTTCCCTTCGGCCGCGCTGGACAGCGCATTGGTCCAGGCGTTGTTGCGAAAGTAGAGCAATTGCCAATCGCTGGCGCGGACGATGGCGACCGCCTGCGCGCCGCCGCCGGTGCCGGCATCCAGGCCGCTGATGCCCGCTTCCTGCCCCCAGCGCGCGGCGGCATTCCATGCGCTGGCCCACGCCTGCATTGACGTGAAGGGCGCGGATTGCCAGCGCAGCCACCAGCCGGTGGCGCTTTGGCGCGTCCAGGCGACCACGCGCAGACCGTTGGCGGGGCTGGCCGCGTCGGTACGTGTCAGGCGCAGCGTGCTGCCGTCCCAGGCCAGACTGCGCGCCACGGTCAACGGCGCAGGGTTGACGCTGCCTGTGGTGATGGGCGCGGGCCAACTGGTGATGGCGTCCAGATCGGCGCGCCACTGCGTCAGCCCGGCTTGCAGCGCCAGCGTGTCGTTGGTTGATATGCGCGTGGCATTTTCCGCGCGGGTCATGCTGTCGATGCCGCGCCAGGTCAACGCCGCCATTAGCGCCAGAATCGCCAGCGCGATCAGCACTTCGAGCAGCGTAAAACCACGGCGCGCGGGCGTCATTGCCGCCCCGCCAGCGTTGCCAGGCGCACCACCACCCAGCCGTTTTGGCGCACCGTGGCCTGCACGCGCCGGAAGCTGGGGTTGGGCGTGGGCCGCACGCTTTGGGTGACGGCAAAGGTGCGTCCGCCTTGCACGCAGGTGCTGTCGGTGTCGCCCACGCCGGGCAACTGCCGCGTCAGCCGCAACGCGATCAGCGCGTTTTCCGCGCAGACCTGCCCCAGCAGCACGGTGGCCTGACGGTCGGCGCTGCTGGTCAGCGATTCGGTCGCCTTGATGCCGGCTATCAACGCAACGGCGGTGATCGCCAGCGCGACCATGACCTCGATCAACGTGAAACCCGGTGAACGGCCGCGGCGGCGCGTCATGGCGCGTTCTCCACGGTAAATGGCCGCAACCCGTCGGTGGCGACGCGCAATTGCGGCGCGCTTTTGCCTGCCGAATGTAACAGTACCGCCTGCGGGCCAATTACCGGGTCTGGGCCGAGCACCAGCGCCGCGCCGCCGGGCGTGAGCAGCGCCGCTTGCGTGGTCGGGTCGAGCCAATGATCGGGCAGCGGCGCGCTGCCATCGCTGGACGCGGGCAGGCCATTAAAGGCAAAGCCGTTGGCCGTCAAGCGCCAGGTTACGGGTACGCCTGCGGCGCGGGATTGGGCGCGCGCCGCTTCCAGTAAAGCCGCCAGCCGGTCGGCATCGCGCGCCAAAGCACGGTCGCCGCTATCGGGCAGCGCCAGCGCCGCCAGCGCCGTCGCCAGCGCCACGATGATGAGCACGACCAGTAGCTCCAGCAGCGTGAAACCTCGGGATCGGGACATGACGGCCGCGTGTGCAAAGGAAAGATGAATTAACCCGGCGGCTGGCCGAAGGCCACGCGCTGGGTGGCCGCCAGCAGCGCGTAGCCGTATTTGCGGTCGGGTTCGAGATAAACGCCCTCGGCCCACTCGTTCCAGGCGTTGATGAACACCATTGCCTTGCCGCCCGGCCCCGGATGCGCTTGCGCGAACTGTGCCGATTCGCGCAGCCAGCGCTCATAAAGCGGCGGCGTGCCGCCGTGGAACACGGTGGCATGCCGTTCTTTGCGCGCGGTGTTGTCCCATGAACCGGCCAGCACGGTTTTGACCAGCGGCGTCGCGGGCGGGGGCAGGGCGCGCAGCTTGTCCATCAGCGCTTCGTAATACAGGAGGGTGATCTGCTGATCGGGGTCGTAGAAGTCGTGCACGCCCGCCGTACTGTCCGATGCCGTCCAGTTGACTTGCGCGTGGTTGGGCGGAAAATCAAAGAAAAAGTCCGCGCCCAAATCTTGCGGGGCGCGCAAGGTGTCGGCGGTTTTTCGTCCGCCGCTCCATGTGCCGATCCACAACTCGCCCAGGCCCGTTTGGCGTGCGCGCGTGCGCCAGCGCGCTACGTTGGCGCGCGAGGCGGCAATACTCAGCGAGCCGTTGCGTCCGGTCATGGGGTAAACCAGCAATACCGGCCGGCCATCGATGCGCACATAGCCGGGGTGCGAAAACACGGGATGTAAATCGTCGATAAAGCGCTCCGGGTCGTCCGGCAGGTGCAGGTGCGCCATTAACAAATCCTGCTGCTCCGGGGGCGTGGCGCTGCTGACCCAACTGCGGCGCCAGTTTTCGTTGCACCACATCACCATGAACGGCAGACCCAGTTCCTGCCAGCGTGTCATGTATTGTTTGAGCGGCATGTCGAGCACGGGCGTACCGCTGAACCAGTAGTAATAGAAAATAACCCCGGCCAGCCCGGCCTGTTTGGCCAGTTCAGCCTGACGGGCCATGACCTCGTCCACGCGCAAGTCGTAGTAACCCAGCTCGCCCGGGTGACGCGGCTGGTAGTGACCGTTGAAGGATGGGCGCGCGCGGGCGACGTTGCTCCATTCCGTGAAACCCTCGCCCCACCACTGGGAATTTCGAGGCGTGGGGTGATACTGCGGCAGGTAGAACGCATACAGATCGACCGGAATGCGCGGCGTGGCGGGCGCCGGCGGCAGCTGGGGGACGTAATGCACCGGGTCGCTCTGGAATGCCTCGTCATAGTCCGCCGCCAGCCGCTGGGCGCTTTCAGCGTGCGTGACCGGCTTGAGATCGCGGAACAGCCGTCGGGGCGCGGCACGCAAGACGAACTGACGCGCGCACAGTTCCGGCAAGACTGCGCCCGGCAGTTGAATGCCGATGCTCTTGTAGTGAAAGACGCCAGGCCCGCGCACCCGTGCGTGTTGCGCCTGAAACTCGGCCAACCGCGGGTCCGGCACGATGCTGGCCTGGACGATGGTGTAACCGCTCGATTCCATCAACCCCTGGATTTCCCGCAGGGTAAAAAAACGCAGTTGCGCCATGTCCGGCAGGCCATCGGCGCCGTAGGTGAAGCGCCCTTCGGCAATTTCATTGAGCAGCCACAGGTTGCGCAGGTTGGGCAGGCTGACTGCCAGTTCGGCATCCTCGGTCAGCCAGGGCAGCAGCGCGGTCAGCGTGCGCCAGGGGTCGGCCATGCGCGCCAACGCGCCATCCAATACCACGCCATCCACCGAATGCGGCGTCATGCCCAGCACGGACAGGCTTTGCTCCTCGAACCGTCCGCACACCGTTTTGTCCAGCCGTGTCAGCGACGCCGTGGCGGCGGCTTTATCTGTCTCGAATCCCCAGTATTCGACGCCGGGGAATTTTTGTTTGCAATACAGGCCAGTGTCGCCGCTGCCCGATCCGATCTCGATCACGCGCCGGCGCGGCCCGCTGAACAGGTCGATCAAATCCTGCCGGGCGTTCATCGGGCGGCCTCGGACGATACGCATTCCCCGGCGCGGAGAGCCGATTTGTCAGCGGCGCAACGATAGGGGCGGACCGCCATTACTGCCAACTGCCGATGTTGTCTTCCCCGCCGGGTTTCCCGCTGGGGCCGTAGCTCATTACGTCCACCTCGCCCTTGATGCCGGGGTTGAGGTAGACATAGGGGTGTTGCCAGGGGTCGTTGGGCAATTTCTCCAGATATGGTTTCCAGTTCGATGGCACCGGGTCGGTGGTCGGTTTGGAGACCAGAGCCGGCAAGCCCTGATCGGCGGTCGGGTACTGTTGGTTGTCGAGCTTGTAGAGCTTGAGCGCCTGCATGATGGTGTTGATGTCCGTCTGCGCGGCAGTCTTTCTGGCTTCTTCGACGCGGGGGAGTACCACGGACACGGTCAGTGTGGCCAGGATGGCGATGATGACGATGAC
>JAIRRE010000365.1 GCA_031256125.1 Burkholderiaceae bacterium | reverse complement strand
AGCACGGATGCAATATCGAAGAGGCCGCGCAGCACAACGACCCGGCTACCGGACTGTTCTTCATGCGGGTGCAATTCCGCTGCCCGGACTACACCGCCGCGCAGTTGCGCGAGCAGATTACCGAACTGGCCGAACGCTTTGCGCTGCGCTGGCGGCTGCACGAGCGCGCGTTGCCGATGCGCTGCGTGATTTTCGTCAGCCGCGAGGGCCATTGCCTCAACGATCTGTTGTTCCGCTGGAAAAGCGGCTTGTTGCCGCTGGACATGCGTGCGATCGTCAGCAACCACCGCGATTTTTACCAATTGGCGGCCAGCTACGACGTGCCGTTCCACCACATTCCGGTGACGCGCGAAAACAAGGCTAAAGCCGAAGCACGGCAAATGGAAATCATCGACGGCGAAGGCGCGGAACTGGTGGTGCTGGCGCGCTACATGCAAATCCTCTCGGACGCGATGTGCGAGCGGCTGGCCGGGCGCGCGATCAACATCCACCACAGTTTTCTGCCCAGCTTCAAGGGCGCGCGCCCCTACCACCAGGCGCACCAGCGCGGCGTCAAGCTGATCGGCGCCACCGCGCACTACATCACCGCCGAACTTGATGAAGGCCCGATCATCGAACAGGACGTGGCGCGCGTCGATCACACACAAACCGCGGAAGACCTCGCCGCCGCCGGGCGTGACACCGAAAGCCAGGTATTGGCCCGCGCCATCAAATGGCACAGTGAACATCGCGTGCTACTCAACGGACACAAGACGGTGGTATTCCGGTAAATCCACCACCGTGTTAGCGCACGCGAAACAGTGATGGGACTGACTCCGGCAGCGCACGCCACATCGGCCAACGTGACTCGCCCGATGGCCTCGATCTCGCGGGGAAAGAAGACATTTAAAAAAACAGCAAGGAGATTTTTTATTTTCTCCAAATGTTTGGGGCATAGAACATTATGGGAAAACCTGTATTTGCCACAGCGCTGAAGGCACTTTAAAATTATTATTTGTTTTCGTTGGGTCACGAACCTCGATCATGGTTGGAACATGACATGCTTTATCACCATCATGGGCGTGGCCGGCTGCGGCAAATCCAGCCTGGGGCGGGTTGTGGCCACGGCGGCGGGCTTGCCGCTGATCGAGGGTGACGATTTTCACAGCCCGCAAAGCCGGGCCAAGATGCGCCAGGGAATCGCCCTGACAGACGCCGACCGCGAAGGCTGGCTTGACCGCCTGGGCCAGCAAATTGCCGCCCATCCGCAAGGTCTGGTGCTCACCTGCTCGGCCCTCAGGCGCGCCTACCGCGATCGCTTGCGCCGGGCCGTCTGGCCCGAATTGCACTTCGTGTTTTTGGAGATTGACCGCGCGACCGCGCAGGCCCGTGTGGCCGGGCGCGCGGAACACCATTTTTTCCCCGCGACCCTGGTGGAAAGCCAGTTCCAGACCCTGGAGCCGCCGGTGGACGAGCCGGGCGTCCTGCATCTGGACGCCACGCGGCCATTGCCGCAACTGGCGGCTCAGGTGCAAGCCTGGCTGGCCCCGTCCAGCACAGATTCATGCCCTTCCCCGGGGAATGAAAAAGAGGACGGTGGCGAGTTCAGCCGCCGGACGCCGGTGGGCGTGCGCAGGTCTTTTGTGCCGGCTGACTTGTCGCCCTGCTTTCTCCCAAAACCTCTGCCCAAAGGGTAAGGAATGAAGCGCTTTGACGCCATGTTCCCCTATTCAATATCTTTGCTGCCCGCCAGCCTTCTCTCATAACTGGAATGCACTCATGCTCAAACTGTTATCGCATATCGCGGAACGTTGCGTGGAATGGCTGATGGTGATCGCCCTCGGCTTGATCGTTGTTCTGGTGTTCTCCAACGTCGTGGCCCGCTACGGCTTTGGCTCGGGCTTCGCGGGCGCGGAGGAACTCTCGCTTTTGCTGTTTCTCTGGCTGGTGTTCCTCGGCTCCATCCTGGCGCTGCGCCAGCGCGCACATCTGGGCATGGAACTGGTGCAGGCGATGCTGCCGCGCCGGCTGCGCCGCGTCTGCGCCGTCATCACGCACGTACTGATTCTGTACGTGCTGTGGCTCTTCTTTGCCGGTAGCTGGACCCAAACCATGATCGGTATGCACAACTATTCGACCGTACTGCATTACCCGAATTCGATCAAGGCCGCGTCAGGCCTGGTCTGCGCCGGATCGATGCTGCTGATCGTCGGCCTGAACCTGGTGCGGATCCTGATTAACAGCCCGAATGCGCAGGTTCCGGGCGATCCGCCCCCGCCGGAACCGGGTACACCCGCCAGCGCGACAGCGCTCCAGAACGCCACGCAAGGCGCACAGTCATGACCATCGTGCTTTTCCTGGGCGTCCTGGTGGCAGCCATCGCCCTGGGTATGCCCGTGGCCTTCGCGCTAGTACTCACCGGCGTCGCGCTGATGTACCAGCTCGATTTCTTCAACGCCCAACTGGTGGCGCAGAACATGCTGGCCGGCGCCGACATTTACCCGCTGCTGGCGGTGCCCTGCTTCATTCTGGCCGGCGAAATCATGAACGCCGGCGGCATCTCGCGCCGCATCATCACGCTGGCCTCCAGCATGGTGGGCCACATCCGCGGCGGGCTGGGCTACGTGGCGATTGCCGCAACGCTCTTGATGGGATCTTTTTCGGGTTCGGCGTTGGCCGACACGGCCGCCGTGGCG
>JAIRRE010000362.1 GCA_031256125.1 Burkholderiaceae bacterium | reverse complement strand
GGCGCCGCTGACGCGCTTGCTGGCGTGCGACGCTGACGGTCGCAAGAGCTACCCGCTGGCGCAGGAACTGGCGGCGTTGTACGACCAGTATCAGGTTTATCGCGCCGATTGGCTCGCCGACTGGGCGGCAGGGCGGGACCAGCTCTCGCTGCTGCGGGGCGGCGCGCGACCGCTGCCCGATGACCAGCGTTGGCAGGCGGCGCTGTGGCGGGCGTTGCTGGCCGACGATGGCGTGGCCGATAGCGGCGCTCTGCCAGGCCGCGCCGGCGTGCACCAGCGGTTTCTGGCGGCGATGCGGGAACTGGCCGATAAACGCGCGCCCGCGCCGCCGGGCCTGCCGCGCCGCGTGGTGGTGTTCGGCATCGCGGCGCTGCCTGCGCAAACCTTGCAAGCGCTGGCGGCGCTGGCCAGCCACGTGCAGGTGATGCTGTTTATCCATAACCCGTGCCGCCACCACTGGGCGGACATCGTGGACGGACGCGAACTGCTGCGCGGAGCCTACCGGCGGCAAGCGCGCAAACCCGGCGCGCCCGCCGTGTTCGACGCCGCCGCGCTACACGCTCAAACTCATCCGCTGCTGGCGGCCTGGGGCAAACTGGGGCGCGACTATTTGCAGTTGGTCGATGCCTACGACGATCCCGACCGCTATCGCACCGCGTGGCGCGGTGTAGGCACAGGCCGTATCGACGTATTCAGCGACGCGCCGCCCGCGCCGAACAGCCTGCTGGAACAATTGCAAAACGACATTCTTGAATTACGTCCGCTGACCGAAACACGGGCGCTATGGCCGCCGGTCGATCCGGCGCGCGATCAGTCGCTGCGCTTTCACAGCGCCCACACGCCGCAGCGAGAGGTGGAAATCCTGCACGACCAGTTGCTGGCGCGCTTCGAGGCCGACCCGTCCCTGCAACCGCGCGACGTAATCGTGATGGCGCCCAATATCGACGCCTACGCGCCGCACATCGAGGCGGTATTCGACCGGCTATCGGCGAGCGATGATCGCTACATTCCCTATAGCATCGCCGACCGTGGACAAGATCGTCAGGAGCCGCTGCTGGCTGCGCTGGACATGCTGCTGCATTTGCCCGATGGCCGCTGCACCGCCAGCGAGGTGCTCGATCTGCTGGAAGTGCAGGCGCTGCGCGCGCGCTTTGGTTTGACCGAAGGCGCGCTGCCGCGCATCCGGCACTGGGTGCGCGGCGCGTTTGCGCATTGGGGGCTGGATGCGGCGCAGCGCGCAACGCAAGGCTTCGCGGCGGCGGGTGACACGGGAAGCTGGCATTTCGCGCTGCAACGGCTGTGGCTGGGCTACGCGGCAGGCGATGGCGATGCGTTCGAGGATATTGCGCCGTATGGCGGCGTGGCCGGGCTGGAAGCAGCGGACCTCGGCCCGCTGGCGGCGCTGATCGGCGCACTGCGCCAAGTGTGGCAAACCCTGCAACAGCGCAGCCCGCCACTGGTTTGGGCAACGCGCTTGCACGCCCTGCTGGAACGCTTTTTCGATACCGGCGACGAGCGCGCTCGGCGGCTGGTGCAAGACCTTTCGGAGGCGCTGGAGCAATGGCTGGCCGATTGCGCGGCGGCGCGCTTCGATCAGCCCGTGCCGCTGGCAGTGGCGCGTGCGGCCTGGTTCGACGCCTTGCGCGCGCCCGGGCTGCAACAGCGGTTTCTCTCCGGCGGCGTCAACTTCTGTACCCTGCTGCCGATGCGCAGCATTCCGTTTCGCGTGGTGTGCCTGCTGGGCATGAACGATGGCGATTTCCCGCGCCCGCCCCGGCGCACCGATTTCGACCTGATGCGCGGCGACGCGCGGCCCGGCGACCGTTCGCGGCGCGACGACGATCGCTATCTATTGCTCGAAGCCCTGCTGGCCGCGCGCGAACAGCTTTATGTAAGCTGGATCGGCCGCGACCCGCGCGATGGCACAGCGCGCATCCCCAGCCTGCTGATCGGCCAGTTGCGCGACCATGTAGCGGCGGGCTGGCGGTTGACGGGCCGGGATGACGACGGCGCGGCGCTGCTAAACGCTCTGACCACCGAACACCCGTTGCAGCCATTCAGCCGGCGCTATTTTTCCAATAGCAACCCAGACGGCATAGATGGCCTTTACAGCTACGCATCAGAGTGGCGCGCGGCGCATGATGAGCTGCCCGCCACATCCATCCGCACGCCTGAGACCGATGATCCCCTGCTCGTGCCGTTGACGCTGGCGCAACTGGCGGCGTTGCTCAAACAGCCAGCCGAGGCGTATTTCCGCACGCGGCTGGCGGTGCGCTTTCCGCGCGCCGACGATGATGTGGCCGACGATGAACCGTTCGCCCCCGATGGACTGGGCAACTGGGCGCTCGATGCCGAACTGCGCGCGGCGCTGCAACCGTGGTGCGAGGCCCAGCCGAACATCGCCGCCGCGCGCGCCGGGCTGTCGGCGGTCATCGGCACACAAGTCGAGCGCTTGCGCCGCGAAGGGCGGCTGCCGCTGGCTGCATTCGGCGAATTGGCGGCACAGGATTTGCGCGAGCGCGCGTTGCGATGCTTCGGGTATTACCTCGATGCGCTGGCTGCCTGGCCGGACGAGGAACCGCGCCGCTATCCACTGCGCTGGCGCGATGAGGCCAGCGGCGCGGCCATTGAAGACCTGTTGCCGCCGCGCCGCCGGGCCGATTCGCCCAACGCTCCCGGCGACACCAGCGCCCACGTGGCGCTGGCCGATGGGCGCTTGCACAACGACAGGGGCTACGTCTGGCACCGCATCGCGCCGTATTGGCCGGCGCATCTGGGCTTGCAAATCGCCGCCGGACCAACGCTCACCGTATTGGTCAGCGAATCGGGCAACGTCACCCTGCCCGCGCTGCGCGCCGAAGATGCGCGGACGCATCTGGCCGCGCTGCTCTCCGCGTATGCCGCCAATACGCGCGCGCCGTTGCCGGTGGCCGCGCGCACCGCGTTCGCGTTCCTGGACCGGGGAGAAAGCGCGGCCCGACCAGCCTACGAAGGCGGCGGCAGGCGCGATGCACCACCCGGCGAATGCCAACGTTCGCGCGCGGCGGCCCGGCTGTGGCCCGACTTCGACGCGCTGCTGGCGGCCACCGACGCCGAAGGCCGCCGCTTCGAGGATGCGTGCGTGCTGCTGTATCAGCCCCTGTTCGATGCGCTGTGTGAGCCGCGCGCGGACGATCGAATGGCAGACGCGCAGGAGATGGCATGAGCGCCGACAACTGCGCTGTCACGGCTGCGCCGCAACCTTTCGACCCGCTGCAATTCCCGCTGCGCGGCCGGGGTCTGATTGAAGCCAGCGCGGGCACCGGCAAGACCTGGACCATCGCCCTGCTGTACCTGCGGCTGGCGCTGGGGCATGGGCAGACCGAAACAGCTTTTGCGCGCGCCCTGGCGCCCGCCGAAATACTGGTGATGACTTTCACCGAGGCCGCCACGCAGGAGTTGCGCGAGCGCATCCGCCAGCGGCTGGCGCAAGCGGCGCGCGCGTTCGCCGGCGAGGCGCCGCCCGATGACGACGCGCTGGCGCGTTTGCTTGCGGCCTATCCGCGCGCCGACTGGCCGGCACGCGCGGCGCAGTTGCGTCTGGCCGCCCAAAACATGGACGATGCCGCCGTCCTGACCATCCACGGCTGGGCCGGGCGAGCGCTGCGCGAACATGCGCTGGCCAGCGGCAGTCCGTTCGACGAAAAAATCGCCCCCGACGATGGATCGGACGTACAGCGGCAGGCGCTGCTCGACCACTGGCGGCGCGCGTTCTATCCGCTCGATGCCGCCGCCGCGGGCGTGGTGTGGCAATGCTTTCCTGGGCCTGATGCGCTGTGGCGGGCGGTGCATCCGCTGCTGCGGCTGGGCGGTGAAGAACCGCTGCTGTATCGTGGCGAAACCTTGACCGATGAAACTGACTCGCTACAGGATTTAGAGCATTTGGGACAGGATTGGTCACGTATCGAAGAATTGCAGAATGCCGCGCGGCGTTTGTGGCGCGAGGACCGCGAGGCTATCGAAGCGATCTGGCGCACGGCGCGCCCCGATTTGAATGGCCGTAACTACCGTCAAAAAGACGATGACGCGGTGTTCGCCGCGTGGTTGGGCGCGCTGACCGATTGGAGCCATGGCGCGGCAGCGCCGGACAACATTGCCCTGTTCAGCCAGTCCGGGGGCAAACTCAAAAAAGACAAAACCCCACCCCGTCATGCCGCGTTTGCCGCGCTGGACGCCTGGCTCGCCGCGCAGGCGGACATGGCCGACGGGCTGGATGCGCTCAAGGCGCGGCTGGTGGCGCAGGCCGCGCGCGCGGTGCGCAAGGAAACCGCTCGCATCCGCGCGCAACGCGCCGAGCTGGGGTTCGATGATCTGCTCACGCGGCTGGATGCGGCGCTCGCCGGCCCCGGCGGCACACAGTTGGCGGCGCGCATCCGGGCACAGTTCCCGGTGGCGCTGGTGGATGAATTTCAGGATACCGACCCGCTGCAATACCGCATCCTGCAACGCATCTACGGCGATGCAGGAACTGCCGCCGGGGACTGCGCGCTGATCCTGATCGGCGACCCCAAGCAAGCCATCTATGCTTTTCGCGGCGCCGACATCCACACTTATCTGGCCGCGCGCGAAGACGCGCTGGCCGCGCCGGGCATACCCGATACGCCGGACGGGCACGCTGCCGCGCGGGCTAGTCTTGCCACCAATTACCGTTCGACCGGCGAGCTGGTCGCAGCCGTCAACCACGTCTTCGCGCGCGCGGCCCATCGGGCACAGGGCGCGTTCGGCTTCAAACAGGGCGATGATGACCGCGTGCCCTTCGCGCCCGTGCAAGCGCAGGGCCGCGCGGAACGCCTGTGGATTGACGGCCAGCCTGCCACGGCGCTGACGCTATGGAGCCTGTCGCCCGAAGAAGACTCGTCGTGCGTCGGCTTGGCGGCGTACCGCGCGCGCATGGCGCGGGTCTTCGCCGCGCAAGTGGCGCATTGGCTAATACACACCGCGCAGGACGATCCGCACCGCTGCGGCTTTGTCGATGCGCGGCAACCGTGGCAGCCGTTGCAGCCCAAGGACATTGCGGTACTGGTCAGGAGCGGCGCGGAGGCCGGGCTGATCCGCGCCGCTTTGCAGGCACACGGCGTGCCCAGCGTTTACCTGTCGGAGCGCGCGTCGGTGTTCGACACTGTGGAGGCGCGTGACGTGGCG
>JAIRRE010000257.1 GCA_031256125.1 Burkholderiaceae bacterium | reverse complement strand
TTTCCACTTGCAGCGCATGGGCGCGCTGGCGCGTTTCGGCAGCTTCGCGCCGCACGGCGGCAAGCTGCCCGGCGGCGTCGCTGTAAGCGGCCTCGGCTTTGATCTGGCCGTTGCGGGCTTCTTCGGCGATCAGCGCCTGCGCGCGCACCTGTTTGTCGAGGTTTTCGATTTCCTGCGCCCGCGCCAACAATCCCGCCTGTTCGTTGTCGGGCGCATAAAAACTCACGCCGTAACGGCTAACGGCATGGCCGGCGTGGACATAAATGGCTTCGCCCGGCTCCAGTTGCTCACGTTTGAATAGCGCTTCTTCAAGAGTTGGCGCGCTGTAACAGCCAGCCAACCAGTTTTCCAACAACGCTTGCAGGGCCGCGTCGTGCACCCGCAGGCGCTGCGCCAGCGGTGGCAGGCCGATGGTGGACGAAGACGCGCCACCCGCCGATGTTCCCGGCAACGCGGGCGCATGGGGCGGGCTGTAGAACGCCAGCCGCGTGGGTGGCGCTTGCGGGTCGCTGCCGCCATGACTGCCATCGCCGGCAAATGCGCACACGGTTTCCAGATGCCCCACTTCCAGCGCCGACAGGCGTTCGCGCAGCGCGGCTTCCAGCGCACTTTCCCAGCCCGGTTCGAGGTGCAGCCGCGTCCACAGACCAGGCAGGCTTTCCAGCCCGTGGCGCGCCAGCCAAGGTTGTAATTTGCCGTCGGTTTTGACCTTTTCCTGCAAGGCGCGCAGCGCTTCCAGTCGCGCCGTCAGGTCGGTGAGCTTGGCGGCCTCGGCGTTCAGATTGGCGCCGCGCGCACGCCGCTCGTCGTCGAGCCGGGGCGTGGCGGCCTGCAAGTCTTCCAGCCGCGCTTCGGCTTGCGCGGCGGCTTCTTGCGCGGCGGCTTCTTGCGTCCGCAATTGTTCCAGCCGCTCGCCATCGGGCGCCACGGCCAGCGCGTTTTGGTCGGTGGTCAGGCGTTCGCGGCGCACTTCAAGTTGCCGCAACTGTTCTTCAATGCCGCGCTGCTCGGCGGCCAGCACCTGGATTTGCTGCTGCACCTGAGCCGCTTGCGCGCGCTGCTGCGCGGCGGCGGCTTGCGTAGCGCGCAGCGCGTCTTCCAGATCGGGCATCGCTTGTTGGCGGTCTTCCAGTTGCGCGGCCAGCTCATGCGCCGTTTCCTCGGCCCGCGCGTCCTGCTCGGCCAGTGTTTCGAGTTCGGCTTCGGCTTCGGCTTGGCGCGCGTTCCATTGCGCGGCCTGTTCGTCCAGTTGGGCCAGACGCGCTTGCGCGCGCTGGCGGCCTTCGACCACGTAGCGGATTTCCGCCTCCAACCGCCCCACCTCGGCGCTGGCTTCATAGAGCAGGCCCTGCGCCTGATTGACGGTATCGCCCGCCGCGTAGTGCGACTGGCGGATGGTTTCCAGATCGGCCTCCACGCGGCGCAGTTCGGCGCTGCGCCCTTCCAGATCGGCGGCGGCTTGCGCGGCCTCGGCGCGGATGCGGTCTTGCCCGTCCTGGCCTTCGGCGCGCTTGAGGTACCAAAGCTGGTTCTGCTTCAGGCGCGCCGCCGCTTGCAAGTCCTGGTACTGCTGCGCGACCGCGGCCTGTTGTTCGAGCTTGTCGAGGTTGGCGGTGAGTTCGCGCAGGATGTCTTCCACGCGCGTGAGGTTTTCGCGCGTATCGGTCAGACGGTTCTCGGTCTCGCGCCGGCGCTCCTTGTATTTGGAAACGCCCGCCGCTTCTTCGAGAAACAGGCGCAATTCTTCCGGGCGCGATTCAATGATGCGGCTGATGGTGCCCTGGCCGATGATGGCGTAGGCGCGCGGCCCCAGGCCGGTGCCCAGAAACACGTCTTGCACGTCGCGCCGGCGCACCGGCTGGTTGTTGATGTAATAGCTCGAAGCGCCGTCGCGCGTCAGCACGCGCTTGACGGCGATTTCGGCGAACCGGTTCCACTCGCCGCCCGCGCGGTGCGCCGAGTTGTCGAACGCCAGTTCCACGCTGGCGCGGCTGGCCGGTTTGCGGCTGGTGGTGCCGTTGAAGATCACGTCCTGCATCGACTCGCCGCGCAGTTCTGATGCGCGCGATTCGCCCAGCACCCAACGCACGGCGTCCATGATGTTGGACTTGCCGCAGCCGTTAGGCCCGACCACGCCCACCAGTTGACCCGGCAGCATGAAGTTGGTCGGCTCGGCAAAAGACTTGAAACCGGAGAGCTTGATCGAATCGAGGCGCACGTCGGGACAGCGGAGCGAGGAGGGGACTGTAGCGAAATGGAAAAAAGAACAGTCTAGCCGACACGGCGGCAGGTCGGCATCATGCTTACCATTGTCGCCGTCCTAGCCAGACCGCTGGCGTCTGTAGCCAGTTCTCAATGCGGTGGGGCAACATCAGCGGCCTGAGTGTCATCCGCGTTGCTTGCTCCAGGGGCAGGTTTTGGCTGAGCAAATGAAACAAGCGGCCGCTCAATTCCTCGAACGTATGGGAACCGTCGGGGAACAAATCCACATCCGCCGCGTGCGCGTGCGTCCATACATGGCGCAGCGCCACGTCCGAATCGCTTTCGCGCAACTCGCGCAACCGCGCCCACAGTACCCGCATCACATCCCAGCGCGAGACTGGGTGCTGCCCTTTGAGCGTTTTGAAGTCGGTTAGAAATTGCTTGTAATGACCCACCTCGTCAACGCGAATGCGGTTCGCCAAATCGGCCAGCACGGGTTCGCCCGCACGCTCGGCCAGCGTGCGCAGCAACTGGTAATAAGTGCTGGTGCCCATCTCCACCACGCAGCGCGCCACCATTTCGAGCGCGCCCGCCTGCAACGCCTCCATCGTGCACAGGCGCGAATACTCGGCAAAGAAACTCTCGTAAGCCGCTCGCCACGGAAAGCGTGGCCACACTGTCTGCGCGTAGCGGGCCAGCGCCGCGCCGTGTTGCAAGTCCTCAGGCTCCCAATGCGCGGAGAGCCACGAGGCCATTTCCGGGTAGTCGGCGAAATGCGCCACCAGATTGTGCGTGTAAGTGTCCGAGCCGGTCTCGATGAACGACGCGCTCGCTACCATATGGAACAGAGCTTCGTCGCCGAACACCCGGCTGGGGTCGATGGCGCCGTAGGCAATGTCGTCGATGTGCCAATGGGCGCGCTTGGGGCGAGCGACATCGGGGCGTACTTCGGAGGGTGTTTCCATGTCGGTCATATAGACAGCATAGACTAATTTGAGATTGTATTTGTTACCAAATATTACTTAACTTTCTTGACGCCGTATTGCATCGTGAATAACCTGACTCCGATTTCGCCTTCCGCCGCCGATGATGCGGCGCTTGAAGCGGCGCATTTGCGCGCCGCCTTGCAGCGCCACGCGCACCAGTATTACGTGCTGGACGCGCCGGAAATTCCCGACGCCGAATACGACCGGTTGTTCCGGCGTTTGCAGGCGCTCGAAGCCGCGCACCCTGAATTGGCCACGCCCGATTCGCCCACACAGCGTGTCGGCGGGGCGGTACTGGAGGCTTTCGCGCCAGTACGACACGCGGTGCCGATGCTCAGTATCCGCACCGAAACCGATACCAGCGCCGAAGGCGCGCGCAAGTTCGACGAGCAAATCCGCAACGCGCTCGCGACCGAGCAGCGTCGCACCGAACTCAAGGCCGCCGATCCGCGTTACCGCGCCACGCCGCTGTGCGCGCCAGCACTGGCCGCGCTGGCCGGACAACCCATCGCCTACGTGGCCGAACCCAAGTTCGATGGCCTGGCCATGAGTGTGCGCTACGAGC
>JAIRRE010000238.1 GCA_031256125.1 Burkholderiaceae bacterium | reverse complement strand
GTTACAAACTTTAGCGGGCTGTTATGCCTGCGCCTGGGAACAGGCGCAATGGGATGCCGTGGTGGCGGATATTTTCGGCTATCACGCGTTGCAATTGGGCCTGGGCTTGCCTACCACGGATGCGCTGGCCGCCAACCGGATGCCGCACCGCTGGCGAGCAGCGCTGGCCGTATCGACCGATGCTGCCGGTAATACGACGCGCACGAGCGCCGCGCACGGCGATCCTGCCATCGCCCTGGTCGCCAACCCCGCCGCCCTGCCTTTTCCGGAAGCCAGTCTCGATTTGGTCGCGCTGCCGCACACGCTCGAATACTGCCCCGACCCGCCAGCGGCGCTGCGCGAAATCGAGCGCGTGCTGGTGCATGAAGGGCACTTGGTCATAAGCGGCTTCAACCCGGCTAGCCTGTGGGGTCTGTCGGGCGCGCTGCCAACCGATGGCAACCCCGTTAGCCCGAAACACTTGCGCACTCTGCTGCAAGGCACGGAGCTGGAACTGCAAACCGTGCGTTACGGGGGTCACGGCCCCGCGCCACGCAACGAACGCACCCTGGCGGCACAACCGGGCTGGGCAGGCCGCTGGAGCGCCCGCCTCTGGCCCGCACGTGGCGCGCTCTGGTACGCCATCGCCGTCAAACGCAGCCACGGCCCCAAACTCGTCGGCCCGATCTGGAAACCCCCAGCCGCTACCGCCAGCGCGCAACCCAACGTGGCGCAGCGGAACGAACCGGCTGCGAAGTCAATACCGTTGAACCCCACGCCACCCATCGGATCGGTCTAACCATGGATCGCGTTCAAATATTCACCGATGGTGCCTGCAAAGGCAACCCCGGCCCAGGCGGCTGGGGCGCGTTGCTACGCGCGGACGCGCGCGAAAAAGAACTGTGGGGGGGCGAGCCGCTCACCACCAACAACCGCATGGAGTTGATGGCGGTCATCGAAGGTCTGTCGGCGCTCAAGCGCCCGTGCGAGGTGGCGCTATATCTGGACAGCCAATACGTGCACCAAGGCATCACGCAATGGCTAAGCGGCTGGAAAGCCAAGGGCTGGCGCACCGCCAACAAGCAGCCGGTCAAGAACGTCGACCTGTGGCAACGGCTGGATGCGCTGGTCTCTGGCGGCGGCCACCGCATCGCCTGGCACTGGGTACGCGGCCATGCCGGACACGAAGGCAACGAACGCGCCGACGTGTTGGCCAACCGGGGCGTACCCAAAAGTTGACCCCGGCGGGAATCAGAACGCCGCCACCATTGCTCCCTTGAAGGTCTTGTCGATATACGCCTTGACTTCGGGAGACTGATAGGCGGCGACCAATTTCTTCACCCACGGCTGGTCTTTGTCCTTGGCGCGCACCACGATGATGTTGGCGTAGGGGCTGTGGATGTCTTCCAGCGCCAGGGCGTCTTTGGTCGGTTGTAAGCCGGCGGCCAGCGCGTAATTGGTATTGACGACGGCAGCATCCACGTCGCCCAGCGTGCGCGGCAGTTGCGCCGCGTCAAGCTCGGTCAGTTTCAGCCCCTTGGGGTTGCCTGCCACGTCCAGCGCGGTGGCATTGTTGCCATTGACGCCCGCGCCGGGCTTGAGTTGAATCAAGCCCTGCGATTGCAGCAGCAGCAACGCGCGGTTTTCGTTGGAAGGATCGTTGGGCACCGCCACCCGCGCGCCTCGCGGCAGGTCCTTGAGCGCCTTGAATTTCTGGGAATAGACACCCATCGGCGAGATATAGGTCAACCCCACGCTGACCAGCTTGTAGCCGCGTTGCTTGACCTGGCTATCGAGATACGGCTGGTGCTGAAAGCTATTGGCGTCCAGATCGCCTGCGTCCAGCGCCGCGTTGGGCTGCACGTAGTCATTGAACTCGATGAGCTTGACCGTCAGGCCCTTTTTTTGTTTGGCCACTTGCTGCGCCACCTGCCAGACCTGCGCGTCCGGGCCGGCCACGGTGCCCAGCCGGATCAGCTTGCCATCGGCATGGGCCAGCGACGATGCCGCCGCGAGCGTGGCGCCCGCAGTCAGCAGGGAAAACGTTTGAAGAAGATGGCGACGTTGCATGGAATGCGCTCCTTTGATTGGAAGAAAATACGGCCCGGTGCGGCGCAAAACACGACACGCCAGGACGCGGCAAATCAATCAATCATGGCACAGGATCGCCGGTGAATCAAAGACCTTTTATGCATATGCTTATCCGGCCCATGCGGCGCGTACACGTTCTTCGCCATACTGTGCAGCCGTTCCGGCGTCCGTAACCCGGTCGTTGACCTGATAGCGCTTTGCGCTTAAGCTAAAGAATGTTATTTGCGCCGTGCGCCGCCAAGGGTGGCATGGCGCTGTCAGAAAGAGAGACCTCATGCTGATAGGAGTCCCAACCGAAACCGCCGCCGGAGAAACGCGCGTGGCCGTCACGCCGGAAACGGTCAAAAAGCTCGCGGCGGCGGGCCATGCCTTGCGGGTGCAGTCGGGCGCGGGGCTGGCTGCCAGCGCCACCGACGCCGCTTACGCTGCGGCGGGCGCCGAAATCGTCGAAGCCGCCGCCGCGCTGTCCGCCGAGATCGTGCTCAAGGTGCGTTCGCCCAGTTCGGGCGAGCTGATATACATGAAGCCCGGCTGCACGCTGGTGGGCATGCTTAACCCGTTCGATGCCGAGGGCCTGCAACGCCTGGCACAAGCGGGGCTGACGGCGTTTGCGCTGGAGGCCGCGCCGCGCACCACGCGCGCGCAGAGCATGGACGTGCTGTCGTCGCAGGCCAACATTGCCGGCTACAAGGCGGTGATGATCGCCGCCGACCGCTATCCGCGCCTATTTCCGATGCTGATGACCGCCGCCGGCACCATCAAGGCCGCGCGGGTGGTGATTCTGGGCGTCGGCGTGGCGGGGCTGCAAGCCATTGCCACGGCCAAGCGCCTGGGCGCGGTAATCGAGGCCAGCGACGTGCGCCCCAGCGTCAAGGAACAGGTCGAATCGCTGGGCGCCAAGTTCATCAATGTGCCCTACGAAACGCAGGAAGAAAAAGACGCCGCCGAGGGCGTGGGCGGCTATGCGCGCCCGATGCCCAAGAGCTGGCTGGACCGCCAGCAGGCCGAGGTCGCCAAGCGCGTGGCGCAGGCCGACGTGGTAATTACCACTGCGCTGATTCCGGGCCGCCCCGCGCCGGTGCTGGTGACCGAGGAGATGGTGCAATCCATGAAGCCCCGTAGCGTCATCGTGGACCTGGCTGCGCCGCAGGGCGGCAACTGCCCGTTGACCGAACCGGGCCGCACGGTGGTCAAACACGGCGTGACCCTCGTCGGCGAGACCAACCTGCCCGCGCTGGTTGCCGCGGACGCTTCGGCGCTGTACGCGCGCAACGTGCTGGACTTTCTCAAACTGATCCTGCCCAAGGAAGGCGGGCTGAAGGTCGATCTGGAAGACGACATCGTCGCGGCTTGCCTGATGACGCAGGGCGGCGAAGTCAAGCGCAAGCGCTGACGCGCGCAGCGCCCGTCCAACCATTCAAGCAAACCCCGCAAACGCTCGTAAACACAGGAAACAAGACATGGACCCCGCCATCAACCACACCGTCATCAACCTCATCATCTTCGTGCTGGCCATTTACGTGGGCTACCACGTGGTGTGGAACGTCACGCCCGCGCTGCACACGCCGCTAATGGCGGTGACCAACGCCATCAGCGCCATCGTCATCGTCGGCGCGATGCTGGCCGCCGCGCTCACCGTCACGCCGCTGGGCAAATTCATGGGCGTGCTGGCCGTTGCGCTGGCCGCCGTCAACGTGTTCGGCGGCTTTTTGGTGACTCGCCGGATGCTCGAAATGTTCAAGAAGAAATAGAAAAAAGCCGCGCCCGCCGCCGCCAGCGAAAGGGCCGCATCATGAGCATGAACGTTGTCACGTTGCTATACCTGGTCGCGTCGGTCTGCTTCATTCAGGCGCTCAAGGGGTTGAGCCACCCCACCACGTCGATTCGCGGCAACATCTTCGGCATGGCCGGCATGACCATAGCCGCGCTCACCACTGCGGCGTTGATCGTGCAACTGGCCCACGGCAATGCCCTGGGCCTGGGCTGGGTGCTGCTGGGCCTGGTTATCGGCGGCGGCTACGGCGCTTGGCGCGCCAAGACCGTCGAGATGACCCAGATGCCGGAACTGGTGGCGTTTTTCCACAGCATGATCGGCCTGGCGGCGGTGTGCATCGCGGTGGCGGCGGTGGCTGAACCGTGGGCTTTCGGCATCACGCCGCCACCTGTGGAACTGGCCACCGGAGCCATGATGCGATTGCCCCTCCCCGCAGGTAACCGGCTGGAACTGTTCCTGGGCGCGGCGATTGGCGCAATCACCTTCAGCGGCTCGGTCATCGCTTGGGGCAAGCTATCGGGCAAGTACAAATTCCGCCTGTTCCAGGGCGCGCCGGTGGTATTCAAGGGCCAGCACTGGGTCAACCTGGTGCTGGGCCTGCTCACCATCGCGTTGGGGCTGACGTTCATGGCGACCGAGCACTGGGTAGCCTTTTTTGCCATGCTGATCTTGGCCTTCGTGTTGGGCGTGCTCATCATCATTCCCATCGGCGGCGCGGACATGCCGGTGGTGGTCTCCATGCTCAACAGCTATTCGGGCTGGGCGGCGGCGGGTATCGGCTTTTCGCTCAACAACGCGATGCTCATCATCGCCGGTTCGCTGGTCGGCAGTTCGGGCGCGATTCTGAGCTACATCATGTGCAAGGCCATGAACCGCTCGTTCTTCAACGTGATTCTGGGCGGCTTCGGCGGCGAAAGCGGCGCTGCCAGCGGTGCCAAGGAACAGCGCCCGGTCAAGAGCGGCAGCGCTGAAGACGCGGCCTACCTGCTGGGCAACGCCGAAACCGTCATCATCGTGCCTGGCTACGGCCTGGCGGTGGCGCGTGCGCAGCACGCGGTCAACGAAATGGCGAAAAAGCTGATCGCCAAGGGCGTCACCGTCAAATACGCCATCCACCCCGTCGCGGGCCGTATGCCTGGCCACATGAACGTGCTGCTGGCCGAAGCTGAAGTGCCGTATGACCAGGTGTTCGAGATGGAAGACATCAACGGCGAATTTCCGCAGGCCGACGTCGCCATCATTCTGGGCGCCAACGACGTGGTCAACCCCGCCGCGCTGCAAAAAGGCTCGGCCATTTACGGCATGCCGATTCTGGAAGCCTACAAGGCGCGCAACGTGATCGTCAATAAGCGGTCGATGGCCGCAGGCTACGCCGGCTTGGACAACGAACTGTTCTACATGGACAAAACCATGATGGTGTTCGGCGATGCCAAGAAAGTGGTGGAGGATATTGGGAAGGCGATTGAGTAATAGCAGTTCTCAGTGTTAGAGCTTGCGAACTCACTCTAATTTACGGTTCTATTGTTTTATTATTTAGGAAAGAAATCCCATGACTGCAGTAGTAAGAAGAAAATGCTTCATTTCGTATCACCACGCCGATCAGATTGAGGTTGACAAGTTTGTCAAAGAATTTGATCACAAACGCGACCTATTTATATCACGCGGACTTGGAACAGAGATGTCACAAGACATCATAGACAGTACCGATACGGATTACGTCATGCGTCGAATTCGTGAGCTGTATCT
>JAIRRE010000186.1 GCA_031256125.1 Burkholderiaceae bacterium | reverse complement strand
CGCACACGATGGTGCAGCCATGTGCCGACCAGTCCGTGCGGCAGAAAAATCAGCGCCACGATCAGCAGCGGGCCGAAGGCGATCATCCGGTAGTCTTGCAAAAATTGCAAGCTTTGCGTGATCGTGGTCACCAGAAAAGTGCCCACCAGCGGCCCGAGCAGGGTTCCCAGCCCGCCGACCACCGCCATCGTCACTTGATCGAACGTGGGCGTCTGCCCAGCCAGCTCCGGGCCGATGAAGCGCACCTGCCCGGCGTAGAGCGCGCCCGCGAAGCCGGCATAAATCACCGACAGCACGAACGCCAGCATCTTGGTTTTGCGCAGGTTGATGCCGATGGCTTGCGCCAGTGCCTCGCTGTTGCGCACCGCCACGAAACTGCGCCCGACCAGCGAGCTGGTGACGCGGCCCATCACCAGCAGGCCCAGCGCCAGAAAAGCCAACGCCAGGTAATACTGCGCGCGCGGCGATTCAAAGGTGTAGCCGCCCCAGCCCGGCGGCGCGGGAATGCCCATGATGCCGACCGCCCCGCCGGTGAGCGATTCCCACTTCTGGATCACCAGCGACAGGATCACGCCCACGCATAGCGTGAAGATGGCGAAGTAATGCCCGCGCAGCCGCAGCGACAGCAGCCCCACCAGCGCGCCCAGCACGCCGGTCACCACCCCGGCAAGCGCGAAAGCCACCCAATAGGGCACGCCGTGGGCGGTGGTCAGTATGCCGACGGTGTAAGCGCCGATCGCCATGAACGGCCCGTGCGCCAGATTCAGCTGCCCGGTATAGCCGGTCAGCAAGTTCAGCCCCAATGCCGATAGCGCGGTGATGAAGGCCAGCGCACCGACAGTGATGTAGTAATCGTTGGGCATCGCCCACGGCAGCGCCGCTGCCGCTGTGGCCAAAACCAGCCAGCCGATAAGCCGTTTGCTGTTGCCGGTCATGCCGCCGCTCCCTTGGCCGGAAACAGTCCCTGCGGCCTGATCGACAGGATCGCCACCAGCAGTACGAAGGCGATCAAATCCTTGTAATCGTCGGAGATGTAAAAGCCCCCGAAGCTCTCGGCCAGCCCGATGATGAGGCCACCCGCGATGGCGCCGGGAAAACTCCCCATTCCGCCCAGAATGATGATGACGAACGCCTTGGTGATAACCAGGCTGCCCATGCTCGGATAGACCAGATTGATGGGCGCGTACAGTACCGCCGCAATGGCGGCCAGCGCGCCCGAAATGGCGAACACCAGCATCGTGGTGCGTAGCGCGTCGATGCCCACCAGCGCCGCGCCCTGGCGGTTTTGCGCCAGCGCGACGATGGTTTGCCCAGTTATGGTGCGGGTCAGAAACAGGTGCAGCAAGCCCACCAGCACGCCGCCGGCAACGATGATCAACAAGCGCTGTACCTGCGTGGTTATGCCCAGCACGTTGATTACCTGCCCGTAGGGGGTTGGCATGCGCAGAAAGTCGGCGCCGAAAATGGCCTGCGCACCCGCTTCGAGAAATAGCATCAAGCCGATGGCGGCGATCATGTCGTGCAGCACCGGGGCATTGCGCAGCGGGTGGAACACCAGCCGCTCGGAGAGTACCGCCAGCACCGCCACACCTACCGCCGCGCCCAGCATGGCCAGCCAGTAATTGGCGCTCAGAGCGCCCATCAGCCAGTAGCCAATGAAAGCCCCTGCCATGTAAAACGCCCCGTGCGCAAAGTTGGGCACCTGCAATACGCCAAACACCAGCGTCAGCCCCAACGCCACCAGTCCATACACCCCGCCCAGCGTCAGCCCGTTGAGCAGTTGCTGAAAGAAAAAATCCATGCTTGTCCCCTGTTGTGTTTTCAACATATGGCCAACAGAGCCGCAGCCATTCGGCATGATTTGACAGTGATGTTAAGTTGAGATTCCTTTGAGTTGAGTCACGCATGTGATAGTGAAGCGTGCGTTCCACCGTGCTGACTACACTGTCGCGCATGAATGAATCCGCTTCCGTGTTGTCCGCAGTTTCCTGGCCTGGTTGGGCGTTGCCGCTGACGGTGATAGCGTTGGTGTTACTGGCGGCGTGCGCTGTGTTGCTGGTTGCGTTGCTGATGCGCCGTCCGCACAAGCCCGACGATGTGGCTTCACGCGACGAGTTGCGGACGATGCTCGACCAGGCTGGGCAAAGTCAAACGCGGCTGTCGGGCGATCTGCGTGAGGCGCAGGCCGGCTTGCGCGCGGAAATGGCTGAAGGTGCGCGCGCAGCGCGGCAGGAGCTGACGCAGTCGTTTACCGGGTTTCAGGATGCGCTGCTACGCCAGAGCGCCGAAAGCGCGCGCACGCAAAACGCGCAGATCGACGCATTCGCGCAGCAACTGGCGCAACTGCGCGGCGCGTTGTCGGAGACGCTGGTGCAGCAGTTGCAGGGCATGGGCGAATCCAACGCACGGCGCATGGCGGAGGTGCGCGCGACGCTGGAGGCGCAACTGACGCAATTGCAGGCTGGCAATGCGGCCAAGCTCGACGAGATGCGGCAGGTGGTCGATGAAAAGCTGCAATCGACGCTGCAAGCGCGCCTGGGCGAGAGCTTCAAGCAAGTGGCCGAGCGGCTGGAATTGGTGCACCGGGGGCTGGGCGAGATGCAAACGCTGGCGCAAGGCGTGGGCGATTTAAAACACCTGCTGACCAACGTCAAAACGCGCGGCATGTTCGGCGAGGCGCAACTGGGCGCGCTGCTGGAACAAGTGTTCGCGCCGGAGCAATACGCGGCGCAGGTTGCCACGCGGCCCGATTCGCGCGAGGCAGTGGATTTCGCCATTCGCTTGCCGGGCAAAAGCGGCGGCGCGGATGAACCCGTGTGGCTGCCAATTGACGCCAAGTTTCCGGGTGAGGATTACGAGCGGCTGCTCGACGCCCAGCAACGCGCCGACGCGGCGGGCGTGGATGCTGCCGCCAAGGCACTGGAAACGCGCATTCGGCTGGAGGCCAAAAGCATCGCCGAAAAATACATCGAGCCGCCGTATACCACAGATTTCGCCATCCTGTTCCTGCCCGCCGAGGGGCTGTATGCCGAAGTGCTGCGCCGTCCGGGTTTGATGGAAGCCTTGCAGCGCGAGCACCGCGTCACGCTGGCCGGGCCAACCACGCTGCTGGCGATGCTCAATTCGCTGCAAATGGGCTTTCGCACCCTGGCGCTGGAACGGCGTAGCAGCGAAGTTTGGCAAGTGCTGGGTGCGGTCAAAACCGAATTCGCCAAATTCGGCGAGGTACTCGACAAGGTCAAGCGGCAGACGCAGACCATGCTCAACACGCTGGATGAAACCGGGCGGCGCACTCGCGCGCTGGACCGCAAGCTACGCGCCGTGGAGGCGCTGCCCGAATCGCAAGCGCAGGCGTTGTTGCCGGAAATCGAAGGCGATGCGGCCAAGCCCGGGGACGAGGATTGAGGCAAGGCTGAACCAGCCCTTTACGGTCGCCGTGTTCCGGCTCTGGAACGTTTTTCTCTATATTACAATTGGTTACACTGGCCGCCTCTGCTGATCAATCTTTATTTCACTTCAACTTTTTGCTGCAACTCGATGATCTTGCAAGGTTTGAATTGGCGGTTACACTAGCAGCCTATCGCATGTGAATACAACCACAGGAACATGAGAATGATGCAAGCAGGTAATTGGATGCGGCGCGTGGTGCCCGCCCTGCGTAAAACCGGCTGGGCCGCACTGTGCAGTGCGGCCATCGCGCTCTTGCCGGTAGCGGCTTTGCCGGTGCAAGCCGCACAGGTCAAAAGACCGGCCAAAACCGCGAATGCGGAAAGGGCACGGGTCAAATCAAACAAGTCTTCTGCCAGAGCGGCGTCAGCCCGGCGCAGGGGATCCATCGCCAAGGGTAAAGCCCGCCACCGCCGAGTGGTTGCGGTTCTCGGTCGGTCAAGTGGGCGTCGGGGGCGCATCGCACGCCACCACGCCGAAATGCGGTACCACTCCAGAGTGGCTGTGGCGGCGCATGAAGATATGGGCACGGATACCGCGCCTTCCAAGCTGCCGCTGGGCGATCAATTGGGGTTGCGCGAAACCGCCGATCCGTTAAAGCTACAAGCAAGCGTGGCGCTGGTGCTTGATCAGGACAACAACCAGGTTCTGTTCAACAAAAACGACCAGGCGGTGCTGCCCATAGCCTCGGTGACCAAATTGATGACCGGGTTCCTCATTGCACAGGCACGGCTGCCGATGGACGAATTCATCACCATCACCGACGATGATGTGGATTACCTCAAACATAGCCGTTCGCGTCTGCCGGTGGGTACCACGCTGCCGCGCGGCGAGATGCTGCATCTGGCGCTGATGTCCAGCGAAAACCGCGCTGCCCATGCGCTGGCGCGCACCTACCCGGGCGGGCTGGAACATTTCATCACGTTAATGAACGAGCGCGCCGCTTCGCTTGGAATGAAGGACACGCACTACGTGGAGCCGACAGGGCTGTCCAGCGACAACCGCTCCAGCGCCAGCGACTTGGCCAAGCTGGTGGCCGCCGCCGTGCAGGAACCGCTGCTGCGCCAGTTGACCACTTCGCCAGGCTATGAAGTGGCCACGGGGCGCCGCATCCTGCAATACAACAATTCCAACCGGCTGGTCAAAAACCCGTCGTGGGATATCAACCTGCAAAAAACCGGGTACATCCACGAGGCCGGCCAATGTCTGGTGATGGAAACGCGCATTGCGGGCCGTCAGTTCATCATGGTGTTCCTCGACTCGCTCAACCGGGTGGCCGACGCCGAACGGGTGCGGCGCTGGATCGAAGCGCGCGCGCAAAGCGGCGCAATCCACCTTGGGCAGGCGGAGCCTGAACCGCGCCAATTGCTGCCCGGACCAGTGGCAATAGCCTCGCCGACGCTAGCAGTTGAAGATTGAACCTAAAAACGGCAGTTGACCGCTCCTTTCCCTTCACAACCTCGCATGAACACAGCGGTTTCTGGCTTGGCTGAGGCTCACCATTGGGGTGAAATCGCTATGCGCCCGCCAGCGCCGCGCTCGCCGCGCCATGCGGCGTGGGGGGGGCGGGCGGGGCGGGTAGCCCCGCGGCCCCCCCGCGATGCAGGGCCGCC
>JAIRRE010000138.1 GCA_031256125.1 Burkholderiaceae bacterium | reverse complement strand
TTCATCTGTGACGAAACCGAGAGTTAACGCGCGCCCCGGCGTCAGCGCGTCGGTTAACGACAGACCATGCGGCATGTCGGTGGCCAGTAATTGGGTTCGTACCCCATGGGCACCGCTGCCTAGCGTGCAGACTATGCCCGGCTCGCCCACGAAAACCGGCATGGTATTCATGGCGCATCTTTCTGCACAGGGGCTGAACGTACTTCCAGCGTGTAACCCTCGGCCAAGTTGTTCAGGCGCAGGTTGCCCAAACCGCCATCATCCTGCGCGATCAGCCAGGCACGGCCTTGGGCGTCGAGCAAACGGCGTTCGTTGCCGGTTTGTTCAACCCGCCAATCTGACGGCAGCGCCGCCTGTATCGCTGATAACGGCCATAGTGCAAATTGCAGGTCGTTCAAGACGCGGTCACCACGCACTTGCGACGGCAGCCACGGCGCGCGCTGCTCATGCAGGTGCTGGCCGTCCCAAACCAACCGCACAGCGGATTGCCCCATTGCTTGCACCAGCAGGCGCACTTGCGAGGCATCGACTTCGAGCAAGGCATCAAGCTCGCGCCGTTGTCCGCCACGCACGAAAACCAGTTGTTGTTCCAACGCCAGGTTCTGCCCTAACGTGGAAGGCGCCAAGCGCAGCGCCGGCAATTCGACTAACGGTGGTTCGTTCTGATTGTGCGTTGCGCAGGCCATTAGCAGCAGGCACAACGCCAATGCAGTCAACCATCGCACGTAATGGAGATCAAGGAGGGCTGCACAATTCTTCCAGCGTGCGCAATCGCCGCCCGTTCGGGTCGTTGACATAGGGGTTGTTGATGTCCCAAGCATAACCAGCCAAGATCGAGCAGATCATCCGGCGTATGTCTGGTTGCTGGCGGGGATAGTGGATGATTTTCTGTAAGCTGCCATCGTACCACCCGTGGACGAAACGCCGGAATGTATCGACCCCAAGACGCAGCGGCGCGGCGTAATCAGCCTCCCAATCCACCGGTGCTCCGGCGTATTGGCGTTGCAGACAGTCGGCGGCCAGTTGTGCCGATTTGAAGGCAATGGTGACACCGGATGAAAACACCGGGTCCAGAAATTCGCCCGCATTGCCCAGCAGGGCATAACCCGGTCCGCACAGCGTGGATACGTTGGCCGAATAGCCCATGATCCGGCGGGCCGGCAGCACGTTCCACTCGGCATTTTTGAGCAGTGCGCGCAGATTGGGCACCTCTTCTACCAGCGTTTGCAAACGCGCCAAGTCGCTGCCTTCATAGCGATCGAGAAAATCCGGTTCTGCCACCACGCCCAACGAACAGCAACCGTTGGAGAACGGGATGGTCCAGAACCACACATCCATGTGTTGCGGGTGCGTAGTAATCAGTATCTTGTTGCGGTCGAACCCGCCGTCAATCGGAATATGGTCGCGCACATGGGTAAAGATCGCACCGCGCGTTGGCAAGTCAGAGGGCGCTTCCAGCTTTAGCAAGCGCGGTAGCAGGCGGGCGAAACCGCTGGCGTCAAGAATGAAGTCAGCGGTGATGGCATATTGCTCGCCTTCCGGCGAGCGCACCAGCACGCGCGGCGCATCACCCGGTTCAACCGAAAGTACCTCATGTCCGTAGCGTACTTGCGCGCCCATGCGTTCCGCACCGCAAGCGAGTATCTGGTCAAAGTTGGCGCGCTGTACTTGATAGGTGGTACTCCAACCGGGCGAGAATTGGTCACGGAAGTCAAACTGCGCACAGTCCCCAGCCCATTCAAAGGCAGCTCCATTCTTGTGCTGAAAACCAGCTTCGACCACATCGCGGAGCAAACCAGCGGCTTCGATGTAGGCCATGCTTTGCGGCAGCAGACTTTCGCCGATCGAAAAACGCGGGAACGACTCGCGTTCCAACACCAAGACTTGGCGTCCCTGCTGGCGCAACAACGCAGCGGCGACCGCGCCGGATGGGCCAGCGCCGATAATCAACACCTGTGTGTTTTCGGTTTTTTGGGGCATGATTTCTCCATTATTGAAAATTGATTGGTTTCGACAGCAGATCGGCACAACAACGGCGATAGTAACCATACCGTACCAATACCCAGCAACAAAGTCAAGCCGAAAGTGTGCAGTGCTGGCGTTGCTGACAAGCTCAGCAAACCAAAAGATAACGAAGTACTGGCTGCGCCCAGACAAACAGCCAGCCAAGCGTGCGGGGCGTCATTTTGTTCAATCAGAAATATACCGTAATCAACGCCAACGCCCAACAGCAGCAGCAGTGCCAGCACATTAAACAGTTGTAATGGTTCACCGAGCCAACCGAGTACCGCCAGAGCCAACAGGCCCGCCAAAACGGTTGGTAGCAGGACGCGCCAAGCATCGCGCCGATAGCGCACGACTAGCACGATGAATACCACGATTACGCCGGCCACCAACAGGTTTGTGATTATTTTTCTGTAATAACCAAGCAGATGCGAGAAGTCGGCGGTGCGGTCAACCCAGCGCACGCCAGGCAAACTGTCGGCTTGCGTCTGCAATACCCCAAGCGTGGTAGCCGACGGGCCAGCGATCATGACCACCGAGGCCACCTCTTTACCAACTTGCCCGATCCATAAATTACGCACAGGCCGCGAAACTGGTGCGGCCAGGAATTTGGAAAGCAGTAAAGGCGACGCTGCGAACGCGGGCCGTTGCAACGGCTGGCCCACAGCCGAGCCGATCTGAGCCAGTACCGCGCGTTCGACCTTTGCAGTCAGCGCAGCATCATCGGCCTGCCGTCGCTGTGAAGGCAGCCAATCACTCAATGCGCGCCAGCCGGTAATTTCACCTTGGGCTTGCAACGCGCGCAAGCGGGAGGTCAGAGCCTCCTCGCGCTGTAAAACCTGCTCTGCATCATCACCTTGAATCAAAAAGAACTGAGCTGGGCTGGGCAAATCGAGAATCTGGCTGGCTTCGATTTGCTGCGCAATCAACTCGCGCGGCGAAGCTTGCAAGCTGCGCAAACTGTCGTCGATGCGCAATCGCCATAGGCCGGAAGCGATCACCATCAGCGTAAGCGCGCCGACGGCATACCACTTCCAATTCGCACTGACGCGCGGGAAAAATCGCAAGGTTGCGCCAACACCCCTTGCAAATGCGGTATCGGAGGATGCGCCACGACTGAGCCACGGGAACCAGCACAGTACCGTTATGAATGCAGCGGTCAGACCGGTGGCTGAAAATAACGCTATTTGGCGTAAGCCAGGAAATGGGACCCAATACATGGCCAGATAAGCCAATGCACTGGTTGCCAGCGCCAGACATAAACCCGGCCACAAACGGCGCAATAAAGACCAGTGAGTGTCCGTTCGATTGCCTTGGCGCGCAGCAAACCAGTAGGTACCATAATCTTCAGCGACACCGATCAGGCTGGCCCCGAACACCAAAGTTAACAGGTGTACCTTGCCGAATACCCACGCGGTAACCGACAGGGCGACCATGCAGCCAACCAGCAGCGACGCGATAACCAGTAATCTGGGCCATAGCGAACCGAATGCCAGCCACGCCAGCAGCAGTACCGCCGCAAGCGATCCCCAGCCAATGACGTTAATTTCCAAGCTGGCCCGTGCAGCGGCTGCTTCAGCGTGCAAGGGAACGCCGGCGCGTACTTCGCGTACGCCAGGAACTGCCGCGCGCGCAGCCTGTGCTGCTGCGTCCAGAGCGTTTTGGATGCGGGTTCCGCCATCGAGGTGAAAAGCCGAACCTAGCGTTTCCAGCGGTAGTACCGCCCAGTAGCGCCCCTTGGAGTGCAACAAGCCGTCGGCGTTCATGCGCAGTCCCGACTCCGCCGCGCGCTGCTGCCACCAGCCTAGCCACAACGACAGGGGATCGGCGCGCCATTGGGTCAGATGGGGTGCCCCCAGCGGCGCGTAAAGCGCAGCCAACGCTTGTTGTGCGAGCTGATCGGTGTTCGATGTAGCCAGTGTTTGACGCTGAGCGGCCGTCAGCAACCGATCACGGTATGGCGCGTAAAACGCCTGTGCCTGTGCGAACCAGTTTGCGCCTGGTTCTGATAACGCCAAGGGCGCCGACGCAGGATCGTCGGCCCGCAGTCGCGTCAGCGCAGCGGAATAGGCAGCCTCGGCCGCTTTTGCGCCTTCGGGGGTTGCCGCCCCCAGCAGCACGACGATTTGCCGGGCGCCGGATTCTGCGATGCGCTGAGTTGCGTCACTGACGGCCCGTTCGCCAGCGTCCAACGGCAGCAAAGCCAGTACATTGCTATCTATCCGGTCTTGGTGCCAAAACCGCCATTGATATACCGCGACCGCGACAGTTGCGAGCAACCACGCTATAGCCAACCAGTGCCAGATACGGCTCAGACGCCTGTCGGCGGCGCGGGGCACTTGCTCACTCAAAGCGTTTAGCCTCATCCGCGCTCAGGCGCGCCGGGGTTTCCGACAGATCGAAAAACTTCAGCACGGTACGATCGCCGCCCGCTTCGGTGATGACCACTTGTCGCACATAGCGGTCGCCGCGCAATTCGATCTTTGAAAACAACCTGGCCAGCGCCGCCGCTTTAGGCGTCAAGACCAGCGACCATGCCTCATTGGGCAAAGCCTGTGCGGCAAGGTCAAAACGCTGGGCCAAAGCCGATACGTCGCCATCGACCAGCGCGAACATCAGTGCGTTGATCTCACGCAGCGCCGGCTGTTGGGTGGCGTCGGCCTCTACTCTGCGGTTTCCGGCGCTATCCACGCTCAGGATGCGCTCGCGCGTGACCACCATTTCGGAAGGAAAAGGCTTAAGCGTGGTCCACACCACGCCCTTGCCGTGCGCCAGCAAAAAGCGCCCTTGCGAGCGCAGCGGGTTGTTGAAACCGGCAACCTGTTTTTCCTGCTCGAAGCTGCCGCGCAATACCTCCACTTGAGCGACACGCTGGCGCACGGCGTCCAATCCGTCCGGAAGGGCGCTTGTTGCAGAAACCGGCAGCGCCGTTGACGACAGCACCGCGATTAGGATGTAACCTGCCCAATATTTTGCAAACGTTTTTACCATACCGGCTGTACTCCAAGTTTTTCCCATAATACGGATGGGCAGACATACTGCATTTGTCCCGAAACCGGATCAACCGCGACTTGTATGGTAAAGGCGCTGGTTAATTTGTCGCCGCTTTTCGCGTCATGGATTCGATAATTAATCCGCAGGCGATTTTCCCATTCGATAATTTCGGAACGAATCTTCAGCGGTTGCCCGTAGTGCAGCGGGCGCACATATTTGATCCGCGCATCAACCACCGGCCATAGCCAACCGGATGCCCGCATTTGCGGGTAGTCATAATCAAACCGGCGCAGTAACGCGCAGCGCGCCAATTCGAGATATTTAAAGTAATTACCATGCCAAACCACACCCATGGGGTCACAATCGTGGAAGGCCGGTTCCCAATCAATTTCTCCAGTCAAGTCAATGGCTATCGGCATAAGTGGGCTGATCCCAAAAAGCAAAGAAGTTGAACCAATCGTATGGCGCTGCGCGCAATTGGGCCTCCAGCCAGCGCGCGAATCGGGTGGCATAGCTGGTCAACGCGGCATCGCGCGCGGCGCGCGGCAATTCCACGCGATTAGCAAAAGTTTCAAAGTGCAAAACATAACCATCGCCTTGATGTACGCAAACCATGGTTACCAGCGGACAGCGCAGCGCGGCGGCCAACACGTAGGGGCCGATTGGGAACGGCGCTGGCTGGCCGAGGAAATCCACGAACACATGACGGTTTCCTGTGAGTGGCATGCGGTCGCCGGTGATAGCGACGAACTCACCGCGATTCATGCACTCGCCCAACTGCGCAGCTACCGCCAGGTCGATGGCTTGGACTTGCATCAGCCGTATCTTGCCGCTGCCGGGCAAACGCGCCAGCAAGCGGTTGAATTGCTCGGCGTGGCGCGTGTGTACCAGCACAGTCATGCGGAACTCCGGCACTCTGTCGGACAGCGCCTGGCATAGTTCCAAACACCCGATGTGTGCTGTGACGATAACCGCGCCACGTTTTTTGCGCAGCAGGTCGATCATATTATCTCGGCTGATCCGAACTTTATCGGACGGGTATTGGCCGCCCAGCGCCAAGATTTTGTCAAGCAGGGTATCGGCGAAAACAGAAAAATGGCGCAGGCTTGCCCACCAGCCCGGCGGGTGTTCAAACACGCCGGTGTGCGCGTGTAAACGGCGCAGATATTGAAGCGATGCGCGCCGCGCCGGGGCATTCAATAGCCAGTGCGTGCATACCACTGGCGCCGCACAAATGCGGAATACGCGCCTACCGAGCGCGCGGTAAATAGCGCACAGCAAACGGATGCCTGCAACCGAAGTGGTTTCGCTTATCTCGGCCCAGTGTGGCGCAACGCCGCTCATGTTCCGCTCCTGTTTCCGCGCAGACGTTGCGCCAGCAACCCCGGCGCGCGCCGCAGCATGCCCAGGAATAGCCGCGCGTGCATCAGGCTGATGCACAGGTTGTCGCGCCAAATGCGGAAGTGGGAAACGCCATCCTCCGGATAGGTGACGCGGGTTTCGCGCTCGATGACACGCACGCCGCGCCAGTACAGGCGAACCAGGATTTCAGTGTCGAAATCCATGCGGCGGCCTAGGTGTTCCTCGTCCAGCAACGCCAGGGTCGATGCCAGCGGATAGACCCGGAAGCCGCACATCGTGTCATGCA
>JAIRRE010000316.1 GCA_031256125.1 Burkholderiaceae bacterium | reverse complement strand
GCGCCGGGCAGCAGTGCATTCAGGCCGACGGCTTGAAAGTACCAGCGCAGCGCGTCCGCAAGCCGTGCATTCGCGCCCAACCAATGCGCCAGGGCGCGCCAGCGCCAGGCCGAGACGATGTTGGAGGCGATACCCGCCGCCAGCCCGGCCAGCAGCCAGACCCCGTGCGCGTGCCGCAACTGACCCGCCAGCCGCGCCGGGTTGGCCAGCCAGATCACCAGCGCCAGCAACGCCACGCCGATAAGTCCGCGCAGGAGGGCTTGGAAGGGGCGTTTCATGGGCGGGGTTGAGCGTTGAGCATGAAAGTCAGTCCGGGCGTGCTTGGCGCGGACTATGCGCTGGTTACCGTCCTCACGCGCGAAAACTCCTGTGAGCTTGCCGGCCTCATCATCGTTTGTGGGCTGCGCGGCGGCTCATGGTTCAGGCGGCTTTTCACGCGCGTTTTACGGTATCCGCGCTTGATCGGCCAGTTTTATCTCGCCGTCGCCGTCGGCGACAGCCGGCGCTGCATAGTCCTGCGCGTAAAACTGCGGCGCGCCGCCGGCTTCGTGGTAGGTGCGCGTCAGAATTTCACCCAGCAGGCCGGCGACTATGAATTGCGCGCCCATCAACAGCAGCATCACGCCGATTAGCAGCAGGGGCCGCCCGCCGATGGATTGACCGGCGATTTTGCAAGCCAGCAGATAGGTCAACGCCAGCGCGCCGGGCACGGCCAGCCACAGCCCTAAGCCGCCGAAGGCGTGCAGCGGGCGTTGGCGGTAGCGCATGAAGAAGGCCACCAGAATCAGGTCGAGGATGACGCGAAACGCCCGGTCTATGCCCGCGTATTTGGAGACGCCGTGTTGGCGCGCGTAATCGCGCACCGGCACCTCCACGATGTTGCGCGCGCCTGCGTCGCGCGCCAGCGAGGGGATGAAGCGATGCAACTCGCCATACAAATGGATGCGGTTGATGATGGGCTGCCGGTAGGCTTTGAGCGCACAGCCGTAATCGTGTAACTGCACGCCGGTGACGCGCGAAATCAGCCGGTTGGCGATGCGCGAGGGGAATTTGCGCGCCAGTTCCGACTCCTTGCGGTTTTGGCGCCAACCCGAAACCATGTCGATATCGGGATCGGCCTCCAGGCGCGCCAGCATCGGCAGGATGTCTTCCGGCTCGTTTTGCAGGTCGGCGTCTATGGTGACCACGTAGTGTCCGCGCACGCGGTCGAACCCGGCTTGCAGGGCACTGGCTTTGCCGTAGTTGCGCGCCATGAAAACCGCGCGCAGCCACGGCGAGTAGCGCGCATCGGCGGCCAACTCGCGCAGCCGCGCCCGACTGCCGTCGGTGGAACCGTCATCGACAGCCAGTAGCTCGAACGTCAACGGCTGTTGGGCCATCGCGGCCCCGATGCGCGCGACCAGATCGGGTAAGTCCTGCACTTCGTTGTAGATGGGCACGACAATGGAAACATCAGGGCTGGGTGGCGCTTGGAGCGCGGCGGATGAAGTCGGGCTGAAGGTAATCATCATGCGGCAGAATAAGAGAATTGTAAGTTTCGATTTTGTCTGCGGAATTCGGCGTTAAGCGTGCGGCGTTTAACATGAATTCACGCCGCTTGCTCAATGTCTCTCGTTCCCAGCCTGTCCAACGCCCAACCCCCCAAGCTCAATGCGCTCTACGCGCGTCCCTTACCCTGGCTGATCGTGCTGGCGGCGGCGCTCGTGGTGATCCGGGTGGCGATTTCGCCGGCGCTCAAGTGGGACGAGGCCGAGCAGGTTCTGTGGGCGCAGCACCTGCGGTGGGGTTATGGCGAGCAACCCCCGCTGTACACCTGGCTGCAATGGTGCCTGCTTCAGGCGTTCGGCCCTTGCGTGTTGGCGCTGGCGCTGTTGAAGTACGCCCTCGTTGCCCTGACCTGCGCGTTGATGTGGCTGGCCGGGCGCGAATTGATTGGGCCGCGCGGCGCGTGGTGGAGCGCAGTCAGCCTGATGCTGCTGCCTGCCTTTGGCTGGAGTTCGATCAACGATCAGACGCACACTGTCCTCGTCACCGCCATGACCTGCGGCACGTGGTGGCTGCTGCTGCGCATCGTGCGGCGCGAGGGGCGCGGCTGTCAGCGCGAGTTTGTCGCGCTGGGCTTGGCGTGCGGCTGTGGCATGCTGGCCAAATACAATTTCGCGCCCATGCTGGCGGCATTGATCGTCGCGCTGGCGTCGGTGCGCGAAACGCGCCGCGCTCTGTTCGGGCGCGGTTGGTGGTGGGCGGCGCTGATTGGCGCACTGCTCGTCGCGCCGCACGGGGTATGGCTGCTGTCGCACTGGCACAAAGCCACTGCGATTACCTTCCAGAAGATGGACATCGCCGGACACCAGTGGGGTCTGGGGCTGTGGAACCTGCTGGGAGCGCTGCTGGCCACGCTGGCGCTGTGGGCGCTATTGGCGCTGGTGGCTTTCCGTTCAGGCTGGTGGCGTTCCTCCGATGGCGCGTTGCCGGCACCCGCTTGGCTGCGGCCCGTGTTCGGGCGCTATCTGGGGCTGCTCGTCCTGATGCTGCTGGGCATGGTGTTCGCGGCGGATGTCACGGTGTTCAAGGACCGCTGGATACTGCCGATGTTCGCGTCCGTGCCGTTGATGGCTTTTGCGCTGCGGCCCGAATTGGAAACC
>JAIRRE010000040.1 GCA_031256125.1 Burkholderiaceae bacterium | reverse complement strand
TGATGGCCGCGCCGCCGGGCACGCGCAACGCCGCCACGCGCCCGCCGCGCGCGTTGGCCGGGGCCGAGAAGACTTTGAAGTCCACGTCCTTCATCACGTCGACCAGGTCGGTCAATTCGAGCTTGACGCGCAGATCGGGCTTGTCCGAGCCAAAGCGCCGCATCGCTTCCTGATACGTCATGGTCGGGAACGCGCCCAGATCCACGCCCAGTTGCGTCTTGAACACCTGGACGATCATGGCCTCGAAGAGGGCGCGGATTTCGGCCTCGTCCAGAAACGAAGTCTCGCAGTCGATCTGCGTGAATTCGGGCTGGCGGTCGGCGCGCAGGTCTTCGTCGCGGAAGCACTTGGTAATCTGGTAGTAGCGGTCGAACCCCGCCACCATCAGCATCTGTTTGTAGAGTTGGGGCGATTGCGGCAGCGCGAAGAAATGCCCGTCGTGCACGCGGCTGGGCACCAGATAGTCGCGCGCACCTTCGGGCGTGCTCTTGCCCAGCATCGGCGTTTCGATGTCGATGAAGCCGTGCGCGTCCAGAAAATTGCGTACCTGGATCGCCACTTTGTAGCGCAGCATCAGATTGCGCTGCATGGTGGGTCGGCGTAAGTCCAGCACCCGGTGCGTCAGGCGCGTGGTTTCCGACAGGTTTTCGTCGTCGGGCTGGAACGGGGGCGTCACCGACGGGTTGAGTACCACAAGCTCCTGGCACAGCACCTCGATCTTGCCGCTCTTGAGCGCATCGTTGACCGTGCCTTCGGGGCGCGCGCGCACCAGCCCCTTGACCTGGATGCAAAACTCGCCGCGCAGATCTTCGGCGATCTTGAACATCGCCGGCCGATCCGGGTCGCACACCACCTGCACATAGCCTTCGCGGTCGCGCAGGTCGATGAAGATTACGCCGCCGTGGTCGCGCCGCCGGTTGACCCAGCCGCACAGGGTCACGTTCTGGCCGGTCAGCGCCTCGGTCACCAGACCGCAGTAATGGGTTCGCATGGACATGGTTGGTATTTCTCTTGGCTTGAAATGGAAATGAATCAGGAATGCGGGGGCAGCGCGGGCGGCACATTGGCATGGGCAGTCGCGCCGAACGCGCCGCGCTCAACCTCGGCGCCGGGCGCGACCACGCCCATCGAAATGACGTATTTGAGCGCCTCGTGCACGCTCATGTGCAGCTCGATCACATCGGCGCGCGGCACCAGCAAAAAAAAGCCCGAAGTCGGGTTCGGCGTCGCGGGCACAAACACGCTCACCCAAGCACCCGGCTCACCCGCCAAGGACTGGGATGCCTCCGGTTGCTCGGCCAGCCGCTCGGCCACTTCGCCCACAGGCGCGCCCGTCAGAAAAGCAATTGTCCACGCATCGCGGTGCGGATAGCGCACCAGCAGCGTTTTGGAAAACGCCTGCCCGGTGCCGGAAAACAGCGTATCGGAAACCTGCTTGACACTCGAATAAATGCTGCGCACCACCGGGATATGCGTCATCAGCCGGTCCCACTGCCGCAACCACCACTGGCCGACCATGTTGGCCACGAACAGGCCCGTGGCCAGAATCACGATCGCCACCAGCACCACGCCCAGCCCCGGCACCCGTTGCAGCGACTCGGCGGTGGAGGCAAAGCCCGGCAGCGCGCGGGCCAGCGCCGACAGCACCCCGCCGAAGATGCCATCCAGAATGCCGACCAGCCACAGCAGTACCCACACGGTCACGCCCATCGGCAGCCACACCACCAAACCGGTGATGAAATATTGCCGCAGGCGGGACATCATGGCCGCTCGCACCCTCAACCGCCGGCAGCCGCGCCGCCAGATGAAGATGAAACGGATGAAGACGGCGTGGATAAGGCGGATGGCGCCGATGCCGGCGCGGACACGGCATCGCCCCCCCGCCCTCCATGCGTTTGCGCCTTCGACTCGGCTTTGGCCTCCGATGAAGGCCCGGCTTTGCCCTCCTCGCCGCTCTTGCCTGGGTCGCCGCCGGATGGAGCATCACCGGGCTTGGCACCGGCCTTGCCAGCCTCATCCGCCGCCGGAGCGCCAACCGAAGCGCCAGCGCCGCCATCGCGGAAATCGGTCACATACCAGCCCGCCCCTTTGAGCTGAAAGCTCGCCGCCGTCACCTGCTTCTGGAACGTCGGTTGGCCGCACTGCGGACAGATTGTCAGCGGCGCGTCGGAAATTTTTTGCAGCGCGTCCTTGGCATAACCGCAGGACGCGCACTTGTAGGCATAGATGGGCATGGCAGAACCGGAAAATGCACGCTGCGTGTCTTAGCCTTGGGTCGCGGCGCGCAAAGCTATGTATTTTAAGCTGCCGCAGCTTGGAAGGCTGCTCCATTCAGGGACTCGCGCTGGTTTCCCGTTCAGACAAAAACCTGACGCGGGTCAGGGCGTCAGGATGGTGTGCCGTTATTTCCCGGATACCCTCGCTGCCTTGTCCCGCGTTTGTGGCGGTTACGGCAGCCGCCGCGCCGACCTCAACCTGCCGCCGGCTCCATCAACATCAAGCCCGATGCGGTGTTGGAGATCGGGACGTGGTAATTGCGGTGCAAACAACGCACCCGCTCGCCCAGCACGGCCCGCGCGGCCAGCCACATAATCAGTTCAACGCCCTGAGTGCCGGTTTTTTCGACCAGTTCGTGGATGCTGTATTGGGTAGCCCAGCGCGGGTCGCCTTCAGCCAGGCTGTCCATGAATTGCAGGTCGAATGGTTTGTTGATGAAGCCGGCGCGTTCGCCGTCGAGCTGGTGCGACAGGCCGCCGGTACCCATCACCAGCACGCGCTTGTCGGCATCCCATGCGCGGATGGCGCGGCCAACGGTTTCGCCCAGCGCGTAACAGCGGCGCGCCGAGGGCAGCGGAAATTGCAGCGTGTTGATGGCAATTGGCACGATGGTGACGGGCCATTTTTGATCGGGCCACAGCAAAGTCATCGGCAAGGTCGTGGCGTGATCGATGCTCATTTGCTGGCAGGTGCTGGGATCGAACTCCTCGGCCACGAGTTGCTCGACGATGCGCCACGACAGCGTCTGCTCGCCCGAAACGGATGGCACCGTGGGAATGCCCCAGCCCTCATCGCGGCTGACGTATTGCGGCGCACAGCCGACGGCAAAAGTGGGCAGGTTGTCCAGAAAAAAGTGCAACCCGTGATCGTTGTAAAAGCACACGACCACGTCGGGCTTGGCGCTGACGAGCCATTGGCGCACGGGGTTGAAGCCGTTGAAGAAGGGTTTCCAATAGGGGTCTTGCTGTTTGTTCTTGGCAATCGCGCCGCCGATGGCGGGTACGTGCGAGGTGGTAACGACACCGATGATTTCGGCCATGATATGAGTCTCCCGGAGGTTTCAGTTTTTCGCGTGCGCCATCAGCTTGGCTTGGAATGCTTCTTTGCTCATACCGGTCTGGAGGGCGCCGATGTCTTGCACGTCCAGCCCGAAAATGCCGGCGAATTTGGCGAGGTAATAAACGTTGCCGCCAGCAGCCAGCAAGCCCAGCACGTTGCGTTCCAGAATGGCTTTGCGCTGCTCGTCGTTCAGACCGAAGCGGGTGCAATACGCCTGTTCGTCGCGCTGGAACTCTTGGCGCGCAGCGGCGTCGTTGAAGGAATAGCACATCTTGTTGAGGGCATAGCCCTTCATGGCCTGCTGGCCGTCGAACAAGGTGGTGCCGGGAATGGCGGTGGCAGTCATGCGCTCAGTCTCCTGTCCTGTTGTCTTACTCAAGAAAATTCCGTGAAAACCGGCCCTACATACGAACAGCGGGCGCGGGAAAAACACGGGGCGGGCAATCAAAATGTTTCGGTATCCACCTCGCGCTCGCCTTGCTCGGCGTAGCGGTTGCCGTGAACGGTGCGCGGGTTGATGAGGGCTTCGAGCCGCTCGACCAGACCGGCATCCAGCCGCACGTTAGCCGCGCCTAAATCGTCTTGCAGGTGTTCCACGCGGGTGGTGCCGGGAATGGGCACGATGTGCGGCGCGCGTTGGAGCAGCCACGCCAGCGCCAGTTGCGCGCGCGCGCCGCTGGCTTCGGCGTCCAGCGCTTGCGCGGCGGCCTGCGCCGCTTCGGTGAGCGCCTGGGCGTGCGAGAGGCGGTC
>JAIRRE010000039.1 GCA_031256125.1 Burkholderiaceae bacterium | reverse complement strand
TCCGCCGGACTTCGAGGCGCGGGTGACCAGTGGCCGCGAAGCGGTGCAGGTACTGGTCGATGGCAGTGACACGGTGGTGCAAAGCGCGGCCATGCAATTGGCGCAAATGCCGGTCACGGCTTCGGACGCGGCGCTGACCGCGCAAACCGAACGCATGCCCGATGCGTTGACACCCGGCAGCGGCCCGATCCGCGTGGTCAGCTTCTACAACCCGGAACGGCGCTCGGCGGTCAACATCGTGCCTGGCTTGATCGGCGTGATTTTGACCATGACCATGGTGCTGTTCACCGCCGTGGCCATCGTGCGCGAGCGCGAGCGCGGCAATCTGGAACTGCTGATTGCCACCCCGCTGTCCAGCGTCGAGTTGATGGTCGGCAAAATCGCTCCCTGTGCTTTCTTCGGCCTGATCCAGACCACGCTGATTCTGGTGGTCGGCGCGGTGGTTTTCCGCGTGCCCCTGGCGGGCCACCTGGTCAGTGTTTACGGCGCGGCGCTGCTGCTGGTCATCGCCAATCTGAGCCTGGGCATGTTGATCTCCAACGTCGTGCAATCGCAATTTCAGGCCATGCAGTTGACGATGATGGTCTTTCTGCCCTCGGTGCTGTTGTCGGGTTTCATGTTCCCGTTCGACGGTATGCCGCGCCCGGCGCAATGGTTCGCCGAATGCCTGCCGCTGACACACGCGCTGCGCCTGATCCGTGGCGTCATGCTGCGCGGCGCCGGCCTGCTGGAACTGTGGCCGGATGTGCTGGCGCTACTGGCGTTCACCGCCATCATGATGACCGTGGCGATCCTCAAATTCCGCAAGCGCCTGGATTGAGAAGCCGCCAACCTGCACACCCCCATAATTACCGCCATGACCATTCACGCCCAAGCTCCTTACCCCGCCAACCGCCCGCGCCGGCTGCGGCGCGATGACTTCACGCGCCGCCTGGTGCGGGAACACGCCCTAACGCCCGACGATTTGATCTACCCGGTGTTCGTGCTCGACGGCAAAAACCAGCGCCAGGCCGTGCCCTCCATGCCCGGCGTGGAGCGCCTGTCGCTTGATCTGTTGCTGCCGGTGGCCGAGGACTGCGTGCAACTGGGCATCCCGGTGCTGGCACTGTTCCCGGTGATCGACCCCAAGCTCAAAGACGACAAGGGCAGCGAGGCGGCTAATTCCAAGGGACTGATTCCGCGCGTGGTGCGCGAACTGAAAAAACGCTTCCCGGAACTGGGCGTGCTCACCGACGTGGCACTCGACCCCTACACCAGCCACGGGCAGGACGGCTGGCTCGATAAAACCGGCTATATCGTCAACGACGAAACGGTCAAGATGCTGGTCAAGCAGGCCCTGACGCAGGCCGACGCGGGCGTGGACATCGTCGCCCCCAGCGACATGATGGACGGGCGCATCGGCGCGATCCGCGCGGCGCTGGAAGACAAGGGCCACATCCACACCCGCATCATGGCGTATTCGGCCAAATATGCCAGCGCCTTTTATGGGCCGTTCCGCGACGCGGTCGGTTCGGCCAAGAACCTGGGCAAGAGCAACAAGAAGGTCTATCAGATGGATCCGGGCAACAGCGATGAGGCGCTGCGCGAAGTGGCGCTGGATTTGCAGGAAGGCGCGGACATGGTGATGGTCAAGCCCGGCCTGCCGTATCTGGACATCGTGCGGCGCGTCAAGGAAGAATTTCGCGTGCCGACCTTCGCCTATCAGGTCAGCGGCGAATACGCCATGCTGCAAGCCGCCGCGCAAAACGGCTGGCTCGATCACGACGCGGCAATGCTGGAAGCGTTGCTGGCCTTCAAGCGCGCCGGCGCTGATGGCGTGCTGACTTATTTTGCGCGCGAAGCAGCCCGCTTGCTGCGTAATTCATAGCACATGGTGCAGAACGGGAACACCGTGCAGATTGTCGAATTCAGCGGCGGGACGCTGCGCTTGCTGGACGCCGCGCCCGCGGCCGCGCCCGACGATGGCTTCGTGTGGATCTCGCTGGAGCGGCCTGGCCTGGATGCCCAACTGCCGCACATCCAGGCTGCCGCCCAGCGGCTGGGCGGTTCCATGCTGTTGGACGTGCATCTGCAAGACCTGGACAGCGACGCGCATCCCACGACTTATGACGCCACGTCGGTGTATGACCTGGTGATCTTCCGGCGGCTGGCGACGCCCGAAGAGGTTGCTTACGCAAGCGGCAACCCGGAAGCTGAATCCGCCGGGCAGGCATTCCCTGCCAATTTCGCGGCGGAACTGGTGCGCGCCTTTCGCCGCATCGATTCGCGCGCGGTCGGCTTTGCGGTGTTCGACAAACTGCTGGTCAGCGTGCATCCGCCCGCGTGCGCTACGGCCAAAAGCTACGTGCAGCGTTTTCTGGCCAACCTCAAACTCAACGTCGGCACGGCGGATGCGGCCAGCGCCGCCGGCGCAACTGCCGCGCGCGCCGGAATGCCGCAAAGCCCGGCTGACTTGGTGCTGCGGCTGATTAACAACATGGTCGATAGTTACCTGGGCCTGCGCCAGGATTTATCGCAAACGATGGAGCGCGCGCAGACCGAACTGCTTCGAACGGCTCCGGCCCCGGCCACCTGGAACGCCCTGTTGCAAGCACGCCACCGTTTGCAAATGCTGCAAGACCTGTGCGAGGAGCAGCAGGACGCGATGCAGGAATGGCTCGACACGCTGCGCGACCAGCCGCTGTCGGACTACGGCGCAACGTCCGATGCGGCGCAGGGATGGCGCGATCAGATCATGGCCCGCGCGCGCGACGTCATGGAACACATCGACCGCGTAGTGCACCATGCGCGGCGGCTCGAACAGATCGCCGAAACGGGGATGCAAATCCACTTTTCCACGCAGAACCAGCGCACCAACGCCGTCATGCAAACCCTGACGGCGGTCACGGCGATCTTCCTGCCGCTGAATTTTCTGACCGGGTTTTTCGGCATGAACTTCGAGCATCTGCCGCTCATCCACAGCGCGGCGGGCATGTGGCTGACGCTGGCGGTGATGTTCGGCATGACGTGGGGATTGCTGATTTACTTCATGCGGCGGCGCTATCTGGAGCGGTAGCCATTGCTACGCTATTAATAGCGTCCGGGAAAATCCCGACGAGCTTTATGGCGTGGCGGACGAGGTAGACAAAGCTGGCGGCGCGTTCACGTCGCCGCGACCGTTATCCTGAACAGCGCCGCCAGACTGCTGTTTGTTGCGCCCGATTTCATCAAGCCTCGCGGCGGTGCGGCGTTGGCGCAGCAGGGCGTTGAGCGCCAACTCGTCTTGCCGCAGCGTGTCGAGCTTGGCGCGACGCTGGTCGTGCGCCTGCCTCAGGCAGGCGTTGACGGCAAAGCGTTGCCAGCACAGGCGCGCGTCTTGGTTGTAGCGCTCGTTGGCGGTGGCGCGCCCGTCGACAATGCGTT
>JAIRRE010000038.1 GCA_031256125.1 Burkholderiaceae bacterium | reverse complement strand
TGATCGCGCTGCTGGCAACCGCCGCGCCTTTGCTCTCCATTGCCGTAACGGCCTTCTCGCGCACGTTGTCCGGCGGCGTGCGGCTGAACAACTTGACGGTTGGCCACTTCCTGACGCTTTTGGCCGCCGGAGCCGAAGGGCTGCAAGCCTTGACGAGTAGCCTGTTACTGGCGCTGGGAACCGCCTTGATGACGGGAATACTCGGCTTCCTGTGCGCTTGGTGCGTCGTCAGGACGACGATGCGCGGACGTCAGTTCATTGACGGCTTGTCACTGCTGCCGCACGCGCTGCCCGGTATCGTGGTCGGGGTTGGGCTGATCCTCGCCTGGAACCGGCCCTTCTGGCCGGTATCGCCCTACAACACTTGGGGCATTTTGCTGTTGTCGTATGGCTGCCTGCTGTTGCCATATCCGGTCCGATACGCCAGCGCGGCGTTGCGGCAAATTGCAGCCTCGCTGGAATTAGCCGCGCGCGTGCACGGCGCGACGCCGGCGCGAACCCTGCGCCGTGTCACGTTGCCGCTGGTCATGCCCGCACTTGGCGCATCCATGATGATCGTTTTTGCCATCGCATCGCGCGAACTGGTCACGTCGCTGCTGCTCGCACCAACTGGCTTGCAGACGGTTTCGATGTTCATCTGGCAGCAGTTCGAGCAAGGCTCGGTGGGCGACGGCATGGCGATGGGGCTGGCATCAATCGCCGTCAGCGCGACGTTATTGGGATGGGCAACGCGATTCAGCGATCACAAATGAAACAGCTCTGGGCATTCATTCGACCACCGTCAGCTTGGCTACCACCAGCGCCGGCCACTTGACGACTTGAGGAAAGCACGGCCCGCCAGAAAGAGCGCGGGCCAGGGTAGTTTCTGTAAGCTCAGCCCCATGCCCGCAATGGCAGCATTGAGCGCCTGTACGGAATCGAAAGCCAGCGACAGTTCGGCGTAGATGACCGGGTTGATCGCCAGTTCATGCACCTGCGCCTGCGCACGCACTGGCGCTCCGACCATTCGGCCCAGGCCGGGGCGTCTTCCAGCACGTTGAGCAAAACGTTGGTATCCACCAGCAGCATGACAGGTCAGCCGCGCAGCAAGGTCATTAATTCATCGGTGCGCCATTTCACTTGCGCTTTGCCGCGCGCGGCGGCAAAGCAGTCGCGGTCTGCGACTTTGTTCGTGGCCGTGCTGCCTGCCTTGCACCACGATCTGGCCCGCGAGATTGACGGCAAATTCCACGTCGTCGCCCGGCATCAGGCGCAACGATTGGCGCACTGGCTTCGGGATGGTGACCTAGCCCTTGATCGTCATCGTGGTTGGCATGGGTAGCTCCGCTCGTAATACCCATTTTCAGATGTATTACCTGCAGGTTAATTGAAGCCTGTCCGGGTCAGGCAGGTTTCCCGTTTACGTTTTCTCCCCCACCTCCTAAAATTGGTGACCTTCCATCACATCCAGCCATGACCGCACGCACGCTCTACGACAAGATTTGGGACGAGCACGTCGTCCGCACCGAGGAGGACGGCACCACCCTGCTCTACATCGACCGGCATCTGGTGCACGAAGTGACCAGTCCGCAAGCCTACGAAGGGCTGCGCGAGGCGGGGCGCAAGGTCTGGCGCGTCAGTTCGGTGGTGGCGACCGCCGACCACAACACGCCCACCACCGGCTGGGAGCGCGGCTACGACGGCATCGCCGACCCGATTAGTAAGGAACAGGTGAGCACGCTGGACAAGAACATCGCCGCGTTCGGCGCGGCGGCGTATTTCCCGTTCCTTTCCAAGCGCCAGGGCATCGTGCATGTGATCGGGCCAGAAAACGGCGCAACGCTGCCGGGCATGACGGTGGTCTGCGGCGATTCGCACACCTCCACGCACGGGGCGTTCGGCGCGCTGGCGCACGGCATCGGCACCAGCGAGGTCGAGCACGTGCTGGCCACGCAAACGCTGTTGCAGAAAAAGAGCAAGAATTTTCTGGTGCGGGTCGAGGGCGCTTTGCCCAAGGGCGTAACGGCCAAGGACATCGCGCTGGCCGTCATCGGCCAGATCGGTACCGCCGGCGGCACCGGCTGCGCAATGGAATTCGCGGGCGCGGCCATCCGCGCGCTCAGCATGGAAGGCCGCATGACGCTGTGCAACATGGCCATCGAAGCGGGTGCGCGCGCGGGCATGGTGGCGGTGGACGACAAGACCATCGACTACCTCAAGGGCCGTTTGCTGGCACCGGGCACCGACCCGGCCAGCGGTTTGTTTACTGGTGGCCCGGAATGGGAACACGCCGTGGCCTACTGGAAGACGCTGCATTCCGACCCCGGCGCGCCGTTCGACGCCACCGTCACGCTCGACGCCAGCCGCATCGCGCCGCAGGTAACTTGGGGCACGTCGCCCGAAATGGTGCTGGGCATCGACGGCCGCGTGCCCGACCCGGACAAAGAAAAAGACCCGGTCAAGCGCGACGCGATCGAACGCGCCCTGATTTACATGGGCCTGACACCCAACAAGGCGCTGGCCGACATCACCATCGACAAGATGTTTATCGGTTCATGCACCAACAGCCGGATCGAGGATTTGCGCGCGGCGGCAGCCATCGTCAAGAACATCGGCCGCAAGGTTGCGCCGAGCGTCCGGCAGGCGCTGGTGGTCCCCGGTTCGGGGCAGGTCAAGGCGCAGGCCGAGGCCGAGGGCTTGCACCAGATTTTTACCGCCGCCGGTTTCGAGTGGCGCGAGCCGGGCTGTTCGATGTGCCTGGCGATGAACGCCGACCGGCTGGAGCCGGGCGAGCGTTGCGCTTCCACCAGCAACCGCAACTTTGAAGGCCGCCAGGGCGCGGGCGGGCGCACGCACCTGGTCAGCCCCGCCATGGCCGCCGCCGCCGCCGTGCATGGGCACTTTGTCGATGTGCGGCGATTCGTCTGATTTTCTTGTAAAGGAGAAACGCACCATGAAGCAACTGTTTTCAATCACCATGATCGCTTTGGCGTTGGCTTCATCCGCGCTGCTGTCGGGCTGCAACACCTGGCAAGGCGCCAAGCAGGACGCCAAAGACACCGGCCACGCCGTTACCCACGCGGTAGGTACCGGCCTGGATAAGGCCGGCGAAGGTCTGAGTACCGCTGGCGAAAAAGTCAAAGACGCCGGCAGCCAGGACGATGACAAGGCGCAATAGTTTTTGCCGCCATGTTGCGCAGCCAATTCTGAAAGAGCCATGGAAAAATTTACCGTACACGAGGGCTTGGTCGCCCCGATGGATCGCGCCAACGTCGATACCGACGCGATCATTCCCAAGCAGTTCCTCAAGTCGATCAAGAAGACGGGCTTTGGCCCCAATTTGTTCGATGAATGGCGCTATCTGGACAAGGGCGAACCGGGGCAAGACGCCGCGCGGCGCAAGCCCAACCCGGATTTCGTGCTCAACCAGCCGCGTTACCAGGGCGCGTCGATCCTGCTGACGCGCCGCAACTTCGGCTGCGGTTCCAGCCGCGAACACGCGCCGTGGGCGCTGGTGCAATACGGCTTTCGCGCGCTGATTGCGCCCAGCTATGCCGACATCTTCTTCAACAACTGCTTCAAAAACGGCCTGCTGCCCATCGCGCTGCCTGAGGCCGAGGTCAGCCGCCTGTTCGACGAGGTGGCGGCCTTTCCGGGCTACAAGCTGACCATCGACCTGCCGCGCCAGCTCATCATCAAACCGGGCGTGGGCGATGCCATCCCGTTCGACGTGCAGCCGTTCCGCAAGCAGTGCCTGCTGGGCGGCCTGGACGACATCGGCCTGACCTTGCAGCATAAGGACGCCATTACAGCCTACGAAAACCAGCGCCTGGCGGCCAAGCCGTGGCTGGCGCATACGCTGGCAACCGCGTAAAACAAAGGTACGCCATGCAAAACCATAAACCCTTGGGCATGATCGGGTGGGGAATTTGTCTGTGCCTGCTTGCCGCCCTTGCTGGCTGTGCGCAGCCGACGATCCCCGCCGCCGGACAAGAACCAGATCAGCCAGCGGCAGCAATCACCGATCAGCAAACAGAGGGTTCCTCGTTTGAGAAAGCTGTCGTCATACAGGAAAAAACCGAGATCGCAGGCGTTCCGGCTGAATATACCTGGCTACGCGACCATTACCCAAGCTATAAAAGAATATCGCAATCCATGATTTCCCATGATGGCAAATCATACGACATTCTTCATATAGAAACCGAAGACAGACAAGAGATAGATATATATTTCGACATCTCCAGTTTTTTTGGCCATTTCTGAACTCAACCCATGAAAATCGCATTACTGCCCGGGGATGGCATAGGCCCCGAAATTGTTACCGAAGCCGTCAAGGTGCTCAAAGCCTTGGGCTTGCCGCTGGAGCTGGAACAAGCGCCAGTCGGTGGCGCGGCTTATGCGGCCCACGGCCATCCGTTGCCCGAAGCCACGCTCAAATTGGCCCAACAAGCCGACGCCGTGCTGTTCGGGGCGGTAGGGGATTTTCGCTACGACCATCTGGAACGCGCATTGCGGCCTGAACAGGCCATCCTCGGCCTGCGCAAGGCGCTGGGGCTGTTTGCCAACTTCCGCCCGGCGATTTGTTACGAGCAACTCACCCACGCATCCAGCCTCAAGCCGGAACTGGTGGCTGGGCTGGACATCCTAATCATCCGCGAACTGACTGGCGATATCTACTTCGGCCAGCCGCGCGGCCGCCGCACATCGTCTGACGGCGCTTTTGCTGGCCAGCCTGAAGCCTTCGACACCATGCGCTACACCCGCCCGGAAATCGAGCGCATTGCCCGCGTCGCCTTCGATGCCGCGCGCGCGCGCAGCAAGAAAGTTACCAGCGTGGACAAAGCCAATGTGCTGGAAA
>JAIRRE010000310.1 GCA_031256125.1 Burkholderiaceae bacterium | reverse complement strand
GGGCGACCAGTACATCGGCATCGACGCGGGCGCGGACGAAAAAAATTGGGCCGACGGCGACACGGTGACCCGCACCCAGTCGGCGGTGGTGCTGGAAAACCTTATCAGCCAATTCCTCTACAACAGCGCCGCCAGCGGCAATAACAGCAGCGGTGGCGCATCGGGTGGCACAGCCGCCAAAGCGCCGGGTGCGGCAAGCAAATAAAAACCCTAGGTGCAACTGACATGACGGCAAACCTGCCCACTCAACTCGCGCGCATGGGCTTGCGCAAGGTATTGCCTGTGCTCGCAGTGCTGGCCGGGCTGCTGCTGGGCGGCTGCGCCACCGCGCCCCCGGGCGTGACCTACGGCGCCAACCCGCGCGACCCGTGGGAGAGCTACAACCGCTCGATGACGCAGATCAACGATAAGGTCTATCAGCACGTGCTCAATCCGGTCGCCACGGCTTATACCAAGGTGGTTCCCAGCCCGGTGCGCACGGGCGTCACCAACTTCTTCGGGAATCTGAGCGATGCGTGGTCGTTCATCAACAACCTCCTGCAAGCCAACCCGGAAGGCGCGCTGTATTCGTTCTGGCGCGTAGCCGTCAACACCACCTTCGGGCTGGGCGGCTTGCTGGACCCGGCCACGGAGATGAAGCTCTACCGCCACCGCAAGGACTTTGGCACGACGCTGGGCCGCTGGGGTATGCCGCCGGGGCCGTACCTGGTGCTGCCGGTGCTCGGCCCTTCCTCGTTGCGTGACACCACCGCGATGGCGGCTGACATCTGGGCCAACCCCGCGGCCACCAACCGCGTCATCCACAACGTGCAGGTGCGCAACTCGGTGATAGTGTTGGGAGAAATCAACACCAGCGCGCAACTGCTGGGCGCCGCCAACCTGCTCAACCAGGCCGCGCTCGACCCCTACAGTTTCACACGCGATGCGTGGTTGCAAAAACGCCGCAACGACATTTACAACGGCAACCCGCCGCCGGAAGCCGCCGCGCCGGGCAGCGCATCGGAAGCGGATGAAGAGCGTTACGATCAACCTGAGGCGTCGGCGACAGCGGCGCCTGCGGCTTCCGCCCCTGCCGCCGCGCCCTGAACCGGCCACCCAACCTCCCAAGGATCGCGCCATGCCCCAACCCTCCACCCTTCATACCAACCGCCGTGTATTCCTCGGCGCATCGACCGCGTTTGCCGCCACGCTAGTGGCCGCCGGCGCGCTCACCGCCATACCCGCCCGGGCCGCCGATGATGCGCCCGACGTCTTCATCCAGCAATTGTCGACCCAGGTGCTGGACACTATCAAAGCCAATAAAAACGCACTGCAAAACGGCGATCTGGCAGCGATCATGAAGATCGTCGATGACCTCATCATGCCCAATATCGACTTCACGCGCATGACCGCCTCGGCCGTCGGTCCGGGCTGGCGGCGCGCCACACCCGATCAGAAGCAAAAGCTCCAGGCAGCGTTCAAAACCCTGCTGATCCGCACCTACGCCGGCGCGCTCAAGCAGGTGGGCGACCAGACTGTGGAACTGCGCCCGTTCCGCGGCAACCCTGCCGCGCCGGAAGTCGTTGTGCAAACGCTGGTGCACGGCAAGGGCGACCCGGTTCAGCTCGACTACCGGCTCGAACGCACGCCCGGCCAAGGCAGCGGCTGGAAAATCTACGACCTGAACGTGCTGGGGGTGTGGCTGGTCGATAACTACCGCCCACAGTTCGCGCAGCAGATCAACAGCGGCGGCATCGACGCGCTGATCCAGGCGATGGACGCGCGCAACAACGCCAACGCGGCGCAATGAGCGCCCTTGCCGCCCCACACGCGCACGCGATGGCTACTGAAACGCCCCCGCTGCTTGAGCCGACACTCGGGCAAGCATCCCGTCCGCAGGCGCTGCTGGTATTGCCCGCCGAAATCACCCACGCGCAAGCCGCCGGGTGTCTGGCTTTGCTGCTGGCGGCTGCGCGGGCACAAAGCGATAGCTCGGTGACCATCGTCATCGACGCCGCGCCACTGGTGCGATTCGATTCCTCCGCGTTGGCGGTGCTGCTTGAATGCCGCCGCGCTGTGCTGCAAAACGGTCGGCCCTTCGCCATCCGCGCCATGCCCGCGCGCTTGACCGAATTGGCCCGTCTGTATGGCGTGGCCGAGTTGCTGGATCAGGAACCGCACGGGAATTGAGCGCTCAGCCTTGCGCCTGTCCGGTGCTAACGCCCGGAACCTAGCCTCCGCCCCGAACCACGCCCCATGTCCCGCACCGCCCCCTCACGCCTGGCTCCCGAACAGCGCCCGCCTTGGCGTTGGGCTGTGGCGGGTATCGTCATCGGCCTGCTCACGGCCACGGCGTTGTTGGCCCCGGCGCGTTGGTTGGGCGCGGCCATTGCGCACGCGACACAAGGCCGAGTGCTGATTGCCGAAGCGACGGGCACGGTCTGGCACGGCTCCGGCCAGCTCGTGCTCACCGGCGGCGCGGACAGTCATGATCGCGCCGCGCTGCCGGGCCGCGTGCACTGGCGGCTCGCGCCTGGCCTGACCGGCGCGAGCGTGGCGCTGGAAGCCGATTGCTGTACTCCGCACGGGCCGCTGGCGCTGGACCTTGTGCCGCGCGGGGGCGGCGCGCAGATACGCCTGGCGGACGCGCAGGCGCTGCTGCCCGCCGATTGGCTGGACGGCCTGGGCGCGCCTTTCAACACCCTCCAGCCACGCGGCGAACTGGGCTGGCAAAGCCGGGGGCTGACGCTGCTGTGGCAATCGGGGCGACTGGTCATATCCGGCCAAGTCGAAATCACGGCGCGCGCCATGTCCTCGCGCCTGTCGCCGCTGCGGTCGCTGGGTTCGTACCAGGCCACCATCAACGGCGGCCCAACGCCCACGCTCAAACTCACCACGCTAGAAGGCCGATTGCAACTGACCGGCAACGGTCAATGGACCGGTGGACGGCTGCGCTTCCAAGGCACCGCCACGCCAGCCCGGGGTATGGAAGCCCAGTTGGCCAGCCTGCTCAACGCCATCGGACAGCGGCGCGGCAACCAGGCGCTGCTAAGTTTCGGGTAACGCCCGGTGCTTGCCGCCTGCCGCATTTGCTACAGTCCGCGTAGCTGTATTTTTTCCCCGCCCCTCTCATGTTTTGCCGCCATTTTGTCGTGACCTCATCGGTTTGCCGGACAGTTGCCGCGCTGCTGGTCACAGTGCCCGTTGCCAGCGGCCCGGTCTGGGCGGCGGACCCGCTCACGCCACCTGGCGCCCCGGTTCAAACTCAGTCCAAGGCGGGCGCCGCGACAGTGACGCTAGACTTCGCAAATGCCGAAATTGACGCGGTGGCGCGCACGATGGCCACGATTACCGGGCGCAACGTGGTGGTCGATCCGCGCGTCAAAGGCACCATGACGCTGGCGAGTACAAACCCGGTAACGCCCGCCGAGGCGCTGCGGCTGTTTTCGGCGCAACTGCGCGCCCAGGGTTATGCGCTGGTGGACAGCCAAGGCATTTACGTGGTAGTCCCCGAATCCGATGCCAAGTTACAGGCAGCCGGTGTGTCGGCGGGGCCGGTAAAAGGCGGCGGACAAATCCAGACCCAAATTTTTCGGCTGACGCACGAGAACGCGAACAACCTGGTGCCGGTGCTGCGGCCCCTTATCAGTCCCAACAACACCATCAATGTCGATGCGGGCGCCAATGCATTGGTGATTACCGATTACGGCGACAACCTGCAACGCATCGCGCGCATCATCTCAGCGCTGGACGTGGCCAACGCCACCGGCGTGGAAGTAGTGCGGCTGCATTACGCGGTGGCCTCCGATTTGGCACCGCTGGTGGCGCGGTTGCTGGAGCCGAACGGCAGCCCGGTTGCCAGCTCACCAGCCAGTCCGCAGCCAGCAGTCCAGAATGGCAACCCCGCCGCCGCTGCGGTGGTGGGCGGCGGTGACGGTTACCGCACCACGCTGATCCCGGAGCCGCGCAGCAACGCCATCATCGTGCGCGCGGCCAACCCGGCGCGGCTGGCAATGGCCCTGTCGCTGATTGAGCAGCTCGATCAGCCCGCCGCCGACGCTTCCGCCGGGAGTGTTGGCGAGAGCGGCAATATCCACGTGGTGTATCTGAAAAACGCCGACGCGACCAAGCTGGCGGTGACGCTGCGCGCGGCGCTGGCGGCACTGCCGGGGCAAACCAACAGCGAAAACCGAAACACCGGTGCGGCGGCGCCATCGGGCGGCAACACGGGCGGCGCGGCGACGCAGAACCCGGCCAGCACGCCACCGGCCAGCGGCAGCGGCACATCGTCGTCCGGCCTCGATAGCGGCCCGTCGATCAACGCAGCGGCGAATAACCAGCCCAGTACCGGTGGGCAAATCCAGGCCGACCCGGCCACCAATTCGCTCATCATCAGCGCGCCCGAGCCGATCTACCGCGAACTGCGTGCGGTCATTGACAAGCTCGACCAGCGCCGCGCACAGGTTTACATCGAAAGCATGATCGCCGAGGTCGACGCCAACCGCGAAGCCGACCTGGGCATCCAGTGGCAGAGCTTTCTGGGCAAGAACGGCAGTACCAACGTGGGCTTTATTGGCTCCAACTTCGGCTCGGTTACCGGGGGTAATATTTTTGGTGTATCGGGCGCGGTCAGCCAGTTTCTGACCAGCCCCGCCACCGCCGCAGCTACCGCGGTGTCGCTGCCCAACCCCGGCTTCAATCTGGGCCTGCTACACAACTTCGGCGCTGGCTATGTGCTCAGCGCACTGGCCAATTTCATCCAATCATCGAACAGCGGCAACGTGCTGTCCACGCCCACGCTGCTCACGCTCGACAACGAAGAGGCGCGCATCATGGTCGGCCAAAATGTGCCGATCGTCACCGGCAGCTACACCAATACGGGCGCCAGCAGTACCAGCCTGAACCCGTTCCAGACTTACGACCGGGAGGATGTGGGCATCACGCTGCGCGTACGCCCCCAGATCAGCGAGGACGGGTCAATCAAGCTGGTGATCTACCAGGAAGTCTCCAGTCTCGTTGCCGGCACCGCCAATAACCCCGCCGGGCCAATCACCAACAAGCAGGCCATCGAATCGAGCGTGATCGTCAACAACGGACAAATCGTCGTGCTGGGCGGCCTGCTGTCCGATGAAGTGGACACCACCCAGGACAAAGTGCCGTTGCTGGGCGACATACCGGTGGTGGGCAACCTGTTCAAGAACCAGACTCGCACCCGCACCAAGAAAAACCTGATGCTGTTTTTGCGCCCGGTCATCGTGCGCGATGCGGCGGCATCCGAAAGCTATTCGCTGGACCGCTATCAATACATGCGCGCGCTCCAGCAAGGCAGCCAGCCCAAGCCCAGCAGCATGCTTGAAGTCGGCCAAGCGCCGGTAATGCCGGCCACCACGGCGGTCAACCCGCAAACGACCAGCCGCCCGACGCCGCCCGCGCCCTTGATGCAGGTTTTTCCAGGTGATTCCGGCCCGCCCGCCACCAGCAGCCCGACCTTTACTCCCGCTGCGGGCGATCGCAGCGACACCAGCGGCCCGCCGATCAAGAGCGAGCCTTGACGCGCCGCGTCTATTGCCCATGTCCAGCGTCCGCCACCCGCTGCCTTACGCCTTTGCCCGCTCGGCCCGGCTGTTGCTGGAAGACGATGGCGCGCGCCGCGTGCTGTGGCATGACGGCCGGCCCGACCCCAGCGCCCTGAGCGAAGTGCTGCGTCGCTATGGCGGCGCGGACGGCGCAGATCAAGCCACGCCGCCGCTCACGCTGCAAACGCTGGATGCGCAAACGCTGGCGCAGCGCATCGGCAGCGCCTACGAACAACTCGAATCGAGCGCCGCCGCCGTGGTCAGCGAAGTCGAAAGCGAGGCCGACCTCTCGCGCATCATGCAGGAACTGCCGGCGGTGGAAGACCTGCTCGAATCAGCCGACGACGCGCCCATCATCCGCATGTTGAACGCCCTGCTCACGCAGGCCGCGCGCGAGGGCGCCAG
>JAIRRE010000301.1 GCA_031256125.1 Burkholderiaceae bacterium | reverse complement strand
TATGCGTTGTTTAGCGGCTGGGGCGTACCCGCGCGGCGAACCACGCTCATGCTGGGCGCGGTCACGCTGCTGCGGCTGGCGGGTTTGACATGGCCCTGGTGGTTAACCTGGCTGTGGGCGATGGCGGTGGTGCTGGCCGTTGACCCGTGGGCCTTGATGCAGCCGGGTTTTTGGCTCAGCTTCGTCGCGGTGGGGATTTTGTTCGCCACCGATCCCGGCCAGCGGGAAGCGGCGCGCGACGCGCCCGACGCATCGGGCCTTGCGCGCGCGGGAGGGTATGCGTGGCGGCACGCCCAGAGGCTGCTGCGCGACCAGAGCATCGTCACCATCGCCCTGACGCCGTTGACGCTGCTGCTGTTTCATCAAGTCTCGGTGGTCGGGCTGCTGGCCAATCTGGTGGCCATTCCGTGGGTCACGCTGGTGGTTACGCCGCTGGCGCTGCTGGGTGTGCTGGCGCATCCTCTATGGACCGTGGCCGAATGGGCGCTGTGGCCTTTAATGGCGTGGCTGACGTGGCTCGTGAGTTGGCCGATGGCATCGCTGACATGGCCCGCTGTGCCTTGGCCCGCTGGCGTCGCGGCGGTCGCCGGCGGCGTGCTGCTGGCGCTGCGCTGGCCGTGGGGATTGCGGCTAGCAGGTGTACCGCTACTGGCGAGCTTTGCGCTCTGGGCGCCGGGGCGCCCGCCCGAAGGCCAATTTGAACTGCTGGCTGCCGACATCGGACAAGGCAGCGCCACGCTGATTCGCACCGCGCGCCATGCACTGCTGTTCGACGCCGGGCCACGCTACTCGGCCACCAGCGACGCCGGCAGCCGGGAACTGACGCCCCTGCTGACAGCATTAGGCGTGCGGCTGGACGGTGTGATGCTCAGCCACCGCGACATCGACCACACCGGCGGCGCGGCGGCGGTATTGCAGGCGCAACCCGGGGCGTGGCTGATGGAATCCGAAACTCAATCGCCACAAGGTGTAACCGGACACATTCCATTACTCTGTCAAGCCGGGCAGGCATGGGATTGGGATGGCGTGCACTTTCAGGTGGTACATCCGCCGGCATCGCGCTACACCGAAACCACCAATACCAACGCCCGCAGTTGCCTGCTGCGCGTCAGCGCACAACAAGGACGCGGCGCGGCGGCGCTGATGACCGGCGACATCGAGGCGCGGCAGGAGCGTGAATTGGTAGCGGGCGCATCGGCATCGGGCCTGGATTTACACGCCGATGTACTGCTGGCACCGCACCACGGCAGCCACTCATCATCTTCCCCCGCATTCATCGCCGCCGTACACCCACGCTTTGCCTTGGCGCAAGCGGGTTACCGCAACCGTTACCACCTGCCGAATCCCGAAATCGTGGCGCGCTACCGCGCGGCGGGCGTCAACTTTATCGCCACACCCGCCTGCGGCGCGGCCCGCTGGGAAAGCGCACAACCCGACCGCGTGCACTGCGAGCGCACTGAAAATGCACATTACTGGCAGCACGATGCGCCGGAGCCTTGACTATTAGGGCATCCATAACGTGGCGGATGCAAATATTACTAATAATATAGAATGCTGAAATTCTAATATCTTGGTTTCGGGGTGAAAATAATACGTTCCATGCGATTATTCAATACTCCTTGATCAAACTATTATCCCTGGAGCCTAATGGGCTGTTCTATGTTCTTCAGGTTGTGTTCGTTATTCTAATTAGAATTAGAAACTCAATTAACAATCGAAGATCAGGTACAGATGCCCTTGAGCGCGGGGCTGTACGGTGGCAGCAACAGCAGGTGTGTTTGGCTGCGCAACCAAATCACCGGCGGTGTGCCAACCAGCGCCATCGAGCATCATTACGATGTTGTCCTGATTGTGCTGCCGGGCTATTTTGTCGAGAAATAATTGCAGACACGCTGTGTTGACCGAGTTGAGGATGCGGGTGGTGCGTGAATACGCCTGATTCCATTTTGCTTTAAAAACATAAATAATGGCATCCTACCTTCCCCGAGGACAGTGATGTGGCAAAACCTCCCAGTGGAGCAGAGCATATACAAGCGGCCCGGCGTTACTGCGAACGGCCAAGACCGCTGAGCAACTGTGGCAATTGCAAGCGGTACTGCCGCCGCTGGAGTTTGGTTTATGGCCGTGCGTGAGGGCCGTCGCCCGCCAGCACGGCGCAAGAGCCGGCAGTTTGACATACTGCTCCTGCCGCAAGTCAAAACCTACGGCCACATCGTTTCCTTCCGCAACCTGGAACAGGCCACCAACGACGCGCTCGCGCTGTTCGGCAACAAGGGTGCCCAAGGCATCGCGCTGCTCAAGCCTTATGCAGGCTATTACGCGGAGTACCAGCAAAAAATCGCTGAGCTGGTGGCCTTATTTCCACTCGGTACAGCCATTACCGCGAGGCCGCGCGGAAAGCCTTCATAAAACTCTTCAGCGCGATCCTGCGTCTGAAGAACATCCTGACCTCGTTCGACGAATTTACTGGCCATGAAATTCTCAGCGAGCGCGACTTTCAGGATTACCAGAGTCGTTACCTGAACTTGTACGCCGAATTTCGCAATGCATCCGAATCCGAGAAGGAGCGCATCAACGACGATGCGGTGTTCGAGATTGAGCTAATCAAACAGGTCGAGGTGAACGTCGATTACATCCTGATGTTGGTCGAGCGGTACATCAAAGCCAAGGACACCGGCGAGGACCAGGAAATCCGCGTGGCTATTGATCGCGCGGTTAGTTCCAGCCCATCCCTGCGCAACAAGAAAGACCTGATTGAGCAGTTTGTGGACGCAGTTTCAACGACTGCCAGGGTGGATACAGAATGGCTGGCTTTTATCGCCAGGGAAAAGACCGAGAAACCCAACCAGATCATTGTCCACAAGGACTCCATGCTGGTCAAGGCATTCGTGGATAACGCTTTCCGCGATGGTGCGATTCCAAATAGCCAAACCGCCACAAGACGTTTAACCCATAATTATTCACAAAGTGGTTTTATTGAAGAAAATGTGAAGCGCCGCAAATATCCAAAGCGCAATCAGTACGAGGTTGCTCAAGGCAAAGACTAAAAAACGATGAACGGAATTATTGTAGCTTAGATGAACGGCGCTGTGCGCCAAGCGTAAAGCGACGTAAACCCACGCGATTTGCACCACAATGAGCGAGACGCCGTTTGTCATGTAGAAAAGCAGACACACGACATAAAAGAGCACCGGGAGTTCGAGCAAATTCATGTAGTTTCGATTCGGGAGGCTGACGTAAGCAGGCACGGCAGCGGATTCGCCGAGTTTGAAATCGCTTTCTACAACTTCATGACCAAATGCAGCATAGAACCTTACGATAGGCACTTGCACCAAGACGATCACAGTCCAGGCTGCCAGTACAAAAATAGGATATAAAATATCTGTTTTGTGCATGTTGAGTGCCGTTCTGTGAAGGGAAAGGGATTCAATCTGCCTGTCCCGAGTAGATTTCAGGCTGGGCTGGTTGCCAAAGTCGCATTGTCGATAACGAAGCGATATTTTACATCGCCTTTGAGCATCCGCTCGTAGGCGGCGTTGATTTGGTCGGCGCGAATCAGCTCGATGTCAGCGACGATGCCGCGCTCGGCGCAGAAATCGAGCATTTCCTGTGTTTCGGGAATGCCGCCGATGAGGGATCCGGCAATCGCCCGGCGTTTAAAAATGAGATCGAACACGTTGGGCCAATGGTGCGGCGTGGCCGGCGCGCCGACCAGCGTGAGCGTACCGTCGCGCTTCAACAGGGCCGTGAAGGCGTCCAAGTCGTGCGGTGCGGCCACGGTGTTCAGGATCAGGTCGAAGCTCTGGGCGTGCGCGGCCATTTCGTCGGCGTTGCGGGAAACCACGACTTCATCGGCGCCCAGGGCTTTGGCCGCCGCGCGCTTGGAGTCGGACGTGGTGAACGCGACCACGTGCGCGCCCATCGCATGCGCCAGCTTGATGCCCATATGGCCCAAGCCGCCGATGCCGACCACGCCCACTTTTTTGCCCGGCCCGGCCTGCCAGTGGCGCAGCGGCGAATAGGTGGTGATGCCCGCGCACAGCAGCGGCGCCAC
>JAIRRE010000256.1 GCA_031256125.1 Burkholderiaceae bacterium | reverse complement strand
TCTGCGGGCTGTAAGTCCCATTGGGTCCACCCCGCCCAGCGCGCGGCGGCGGTTTGGAGCGCTTCGGGCGGGCCGCTGGTTTCCAGGGTTAACGCGCACTCGGCGCAATCATCACCGCTGCGCAGCGCGCCGCGCGCGGCCAGCAAACGGCGGGTTTGCGTGGCTACCGGCGCGCCGGTGTCGATCAGGCGCACGTCGGGGTTGGCGTACCGGCGCAGCGTGGCTGCGGCAAAAGGGTAGTGCGTGCAGCCTAGCACCAGGGTGTCGATTTGCCCTTCGCCCGTGCCGAGTGGGCCAAGTGCGCCCAGGTAGCGCGCGGCCAATTCGTCGATGCGGGCCGCGTCGCCGCGTTCAATGGCGCTGGCCAGGCCGTCGCAGGCGACGAGGTGGAACGCGGTTTGGCTGGACAGACTACCGTGCAGCGCGCGGAATTTGGCGCTGCCCAGCGTGCCGCGCGTGGCCAGCACGCCAACATGGCCGGTGCGGGTGACTGCCGCGCCCGGTTTGAGGGCCGGTTCGACGCCGATTAGCGGCAATTCGGGCCAGTCGGCGCGCAGGTGGCCGATGGCGGCGGCGGTGGCGGTGTTACAGGCGACCACCAGCGCCTTGATGCCGCGCTGCTCGATCAACAGGCGCGCAATGGCGCGGCTGCGCGCGATGACGAAATCGTCGCCGCGCTCGCCGTAAGGCGCGTACCCCGCGTCGGAAAAGTAGCAGAACCGTTCGTGCGGTAATTCGGCGCGCAGCGCGGCCAGCACGCTCAGGCCGCCGACACCGCTGTCGAACACGCCGATGGGGCTGTCGGGATGGTTTGGCATCCTAAAAGCAAGCCTTTGGCATAGGGTACTGGGTGGGGTTCGATGGGACGATCAAGCACCCTTGACCGCGATTCCCTTGAACTCCCCGCTGGCGATGCGGCGGCTCCATTCGGCGGGGCCGGTAATGTGGGCGCTGGTGCCGCTGGCGTCAACGGCGACGGTAACGGGCATATCCTGCACGTCGAATTCGTAAATGGCTTCCATGCCCAAATCGGCAAAGGCCAGCACGCGCGCCTGTTTGATGGCCTTGCTCACCAGATATGCGGCGCCGCCTACCGCCATCAGGTAGGCGCTTTGGTGTTTCTTGATCGCCTCGATGGCCGCCGGGCCGCGCTCGGCCTTGCCGATCATGGCGATCAGGCCGGTTTGCGCCAGCATCATTTCGGTGAATTTGTCCATGCGCGTGGCGGTGGTCGGGCCGGCGGGGCCGACCACTTCGTCGCGCACCGGATCGACCGGGCCGACGTAATAAATCACGCGGTTGGTAAAGTCCACCGGCAGCTTTTCGCCGCGCGCCAGCATGTCCTGGATGCGCTTGTGCGCGGCGTCGCGCCCGGTCAGCATCTTGCCCGACAGCAGCAGCGTCTGGCCGGGCTTCCACGCGGCCACCTGTGCGCGGGTGAGCGTGTCCAGGTTGACGCGCTGGCTCTTTTGCGTATCGGGCGCCCAATCGACCTTGGGCCACAAATCGAGCGCGGGCGGATCCAGATACACCGGGCCGGAGCCATCCAGCGTGAAATGCGCGTGGCGCGTGGCCGCGCAGTTGGGAATCATCGCCACCGGCTTGCTCGCGGCGTGGGTGGGGAAGAGCTTGATCTTTACGTCCAGCACAGTGGTCAGCCCGCCCAGACCCTGCGCGCCGATGCCCAGCGCATTGACTTTTTCATAAAGCTCCAGCCGCAGTTCTTCGACCTGATCGAGCTTTTCGCCGCGCTGGTGTTTGGCCAGCAGGGCATACATGTCGATGTCGTCCATCAGCGCTTCTTTGGCCAGCAGCACGGCTTTTTCCGCCGTGCCGCCCACGCCGATGCCCAACATGCCCGGCGGACACCAGCCCGCGCCCATTGTCGGCACGGTCTTGAGCACCCAGTCCACCAGGTTGTCGCTGGGGTTCATCATGATGACTTTGCTCTTGTTCTCGCTGCCGCCGCCCTTGGCCGCGACGGTGACGTGAACCTTGTCGCCGGGCACGATTTGCACGTTGACCACGGCGGGCGTGTTATCGCGCGTGTTCTTGCGCGCGAACAGCGGGTCGGCCACCACACTGGCGCGCAGGGTGTTATCCGGGTCGTTGTAGGCGCGGCGCACGCCTTCGTTGATGGCGTCTTCCAGGCTGCCGGTAAAACCTTCCCAGCGCACGTCCATGCCAACCTTGAGGAACACGTTGGCAATGCCGGTGTCCTGGCAGATGGGCCTGTGGCCCAGCGCCGCCATCTTGCTGTTGGTGAGTATTTGCGCGATTGCGTCACGGGCGGCGGGGCTTTGCTCGCGCTCGTAGGCGCGCGCCAAATGCGCGATGAAATCCGCCGGGTGGTAGTAGCTGATGTATTGCAGCGCGGCGGCGATGGAGTCGATGAGGTCGTTCTGGCGGATGGTGGTGCTCATGGCGGAATCGAAGGGTTAATCAAACGCGGGCATTATCGGGAGGTCGAGGAAGCCCCAACCCTGTGCGCCAGCCCCGGACAGGTCAATGGCGCGGCGCGGACAAGCGGTCGGTAAAGGCAATCGCCATGGCCGACAGCAGGAAGGCGATGTGGATGCACGTTTGCGCAATCAGCGCCTTGTTGCTGTAGTTGTCAACATTGATGAAGGTTCGCAGCAGATGGATCGAGCTGATGCCGATGATCGAGAGCGCCAGCTTGACCTTGAGCACGCTGGCGTTGACGTGGCTGAGCCATTCCGGGTGGTCGCGGTGGTTTTCCAGGTCGAGCCGGCTGACGAAGGTTTCGTATCCGCCCACGATGACCATGATGAGCAGGTTGGAAATCATCACCACGTCGATCAGCGCCAGCACCACCAGCATG
>JAIRRE010000280.1 GCA_031256125.1 Burkholderiaceae bacterium | reverse complement strand
GGTACGCCCCAGCCGCTAAACAACGCATACAGCAACGCGCAGACAAAGCCGCCCACCCGCGCCGCCACCGGCGCGGGCAGCCACAGCGCGGCATTGCGGCGGAGCGGAGAGCTTCGCCGGGCCAGCCAGCGCCACAGCCCGCCCAGCGCCGCCGAGGCCAACCAGGCAAACATGGTGATGTGCAGGCCGGAAATAATGACCAGATGCGCCACGCCGGCGATGCGAAACAGCGTCCAGTCCTCGGCGGTAATGGCGGACTGCTCGCCTGTCACCAGCGCGGTCACGATACCTGCCCGGCGCTGAACCGCCGCATCGCCGGCCATGGAATAGGCCGCGATGCGCTCGCGCGTCCACTGGCGCGCGCACTCGATCCAATGGCCGCTGGCTGGAGCCAACAACTGCGGCGTAACGGAACCGGTTTTGGTTCCCGTGCGCACGTAGCCGGTCGCGCCGACGCCTTGCTCCCACAGCCACAACTCGGTATCGAAACCGTGCGGATTGCGGTTGCCATGCGGCGCTTTCAGGCGCAGCGCAAAACGCCACCGCTGGCCCGCCACCAGTGGCGACGACGGCGCAAGGCTCTCATCCTCCGCCGCATTGTCAGCCCCATCCGGCCCCACATTCGCGCGCCCATAGCCGTGGGCATACCAGCTCACCAGCACCCGTGCGGGCAGCCGCACCGCCGCGCCGGGGCGGCCTGAAGGCTCCAGCAGCCGCGCTTGCCGAACGGTCAGTGGAAAGCGCCAGTCGTCCGCGCCGCGCGCGGGCATCCGGTCGATCACGCCCGTCACCAGCAAATCGCGCCCTTCCAGCGCGGAAGCAATGCGGTTGTCCGCCATCATCCCCGCGCGCAGTCCGGCAACGGCAAACGCCAGCAACGCCGCACCCAATCCCAGCGCGGCTAATGATGTTCTCCCGCTGCCCCGCCGGGCCAGCCATGCAACCCCCGCCAACACGCCGCCGATAGCCGCCAGCGCCGCATACGCCCCCGCCCCCCACAAGGCCGGTTGCCCAATCTGCACCGCCGTACCCGTCACCCAGCCGGCAGGCGCAAACGCCAACGCCCAGCCCGTCCAGCCAGGAATGCGATGGGGTTGCCGCGCCTTGGGCAATGGGAACTGTCTCCGTATGCTTTTTTATCAGTAGCGACGGATCGTAACCATAGACTCGATACAAGTCATGGCCTACCCATGCGGGCACAACGGTGGCGCTGACATAGGCGGCGCGCTCTCAAGCATTGCCCGCCGTGCGCTTTCAATGGGAGATATTTTCGAGCGCCAGCCCGTTGGTGCGTGGCCCCAGCAAACCGATGATGAGCATCACCCCCGCCATCGCGCCGCTGATGAGCACGAATACGCCGGTCGTGCCAAAACCCTTGAGCGCGGCGGCGATCAGAAACGCTGTGAAGATCGCCGAAAAGCGGCTCCAAGAATAAACGAAACCCACCGCCCGGGCGCGAATCGAGGTAGGGAACATTTCCGCCTGATACGCGTGAAAACTGTACGACATGATATTGCTCGCCAGCGTCAGGCAAATGCCCAACCCGACCAACAACGCCGCGTGGGTCGTCTGGCTGAAGCACAAACCGGCAACGATGATGACCCCGGCCATGATGATGATCGCCGTTTTGCGCTCGATTCGGTCGCCCATCAGCAAACCGAGGGCCGGCCCAACCGGCGCGGCGATGGCGATCAGGCTCGAATACAACAGGCCGGTAGTAACCGTAATACCCTGCTGAATCAGCAGCGTCGGCACCCAATTGGCAAAGCCGTAAAAGCCGACGGTCTGAAGCGCATTGAACACCGCCAACATGATGGTACGGCGGCGATACGGCGCAACCCACATGTCACGGAAACGCCCGCGCGCAGGCACCGGATCGGGCGCGGCTGGCGCTGGCAACGGCTGGCCGAACTCGGCCTGTACCTTGGCCTCCAGCGCCACCATTACGCGCTCGGCTTCTTCCAGACGCCCCTGCTGCGCAAGCCAACGCGGGCTTTCGGGCAATTGGCGGCGCATCCACCAGACAAACCCGGCGGCCACTACCCCGCTGAGCACCACCCAGCGCCAGCCATCAATGCCGAACGGCGCGCGCGGAACCAGCCAGTACGCCAAAAAAGCCGCCACCGGCACCGACATGAACCCCACCACTTGCTCGCACGCAAACGCCCGTCCGCGGATGTGACGCGGCGCCAATTCGGAAATATAGGTGCCAATCGTCACCAGTTCCACCCCGATACCAACCCCAGCCACAAAGCGCCAGAAATTCAGACCACCGGCGCTATCCTGAAACGCCATGATGGCATTCGCCGCCGAATACCACAGCAACGACCACGTAAAAATCGCCCGGCGACCAAAACGGTCCGCCAGAAAACCGCACGCAATCGTCCCGATAAACAGCCCTGAAAACAATGCCGCAATAAAACTGGCAACACCTGTCGTACCAAAAATACCGCGTGTCGCTGTGGTCAGAATGCCGCTCTTTACCAACCCCGGCGCAATATAGCCGGTGTACAGCAAATCATACAATTCAAAGAAAAAGCCCAAACTTAACAGCGCAACACGGCTCCAGATGGTGCGTGTCGCTGGCAAACGATCAAGCCGGGCAGCAATCATGCCGGCGGCAGACTGGGCTGTTTCGGGCGTAGCAATGGAATATTGAGTCATTTGGGTTTTAGCTGATTAGTGTGCCTCGATTACCGTCCGCATCCCCCACGTGTCGAAGCGGGGTGTGAAGTCTTCCAGCGTCAGCAGTCCCATGCACGGCATCGCGCCGCGCGCAGCCAGAGCGCTGCGCGCCAGCCGGCCAGCCAGCAGCAACGCCGCCATGCACGGAATCTCGGGGCCGTTGCCCTCCGGTGCGACCAGCGACCACGTGGAAACGCCGCACTCGCCGCTGGGCCGCGTGCCGCAAACGCGCACCATCATGCCGCCGTTGGGGCTGCCAAAACGGTCCAGCAGCCGGTTCGATATGCGGTTGAGCCACTCGGCATGGCGCGCCAGCGGCAGCGGCAGCCCGATGCGGCGCAGCGCGGCAGCCAGCCACAGCGCCGCATGCTGGCTTTTGAGTTCCAGCGCGGCGCGAAATTCGACCGCCCGCACGCCTGCGTAACGCAGCGGGAAGAGTGCCAAATCAGGCACGTCGCAAATCGCGGCCCAGCGCATGCCCAGTCCTTCCAGGCGCAGTGCACGAATGCTCTGCCAGCCGTACGCCGTTTCCCAACGACCCTGCCGCATACACCGCACCGGCGCGCCGGCATAGCCAAACACCGCCTGCACCGGGGCCGGGCCACGCGGGGCCTGCTGGCCTGGCGCGATGACAATCTGGATTTCGTCAATTGCCGAAAAACCGCGCGCCAGATAATCGACCACCGCCGATGACAGCCCCGGCACGCTACTGGCGCCACTAACCGCGCAAATACCCGCGGCGGTAGCCTGACCGTTCAGCGCATCGGCAAAGTTGGCGACGAAATCGCGGCCATCCGAAAGGTCGATGTAATGCGCCCCGGCCTCGCACGCTGCGCGTGCCACGCGATAGTCCTGCCCCTGAAACGGCCCCGCGCAATGGATGACCAGACCGGGTCGCAGCGCTGCCAGTTGGCGCGCGAAATCCGGCGCGTCCATATCCAACCGCGCCGCACCTGATCCTGTGGCGGCGCGGCTGGCGGCGATGCATTCGATGCCCGGTTCCCGCGCCAGTTCGCGGCAAATGCGCGCGCCAAAATTACCTTTGCCTCCCAGAACGATAATGCGCATATCAAAAATCCTTTTTAAATAATTCTGTAATTAATAAGCCGCAATTGATCGAAATACCAGTCAAGTTCCTGACACTGCACACAATTCCTGGAGCGGCAATCCCTGTTATCCAGTTCGGCATTGATCTCAGATCAATGCCGTTTTGAATACCATCAAAAAATAAATCGCCACCATTGCCATAAATGCCGGATAGCCCAGCAGCTCCCATCGCCGCGCGTCACGCCAATAGGCTGCCGATGGCGGCTTGTCTGCGGCATGAGCCTCGGCGGCCATACGTGCCAGACGGATTTGCAACCAAACAACCGGTACCCAGCAAATACACGCCACAATATAAAGCGCCGCTGCCGCCACGATCCACGGCGCGCGCCACGGCCAGCCGCCCAGATGGATCAACCCAAACCCCGTCAACGGCTGCGCGATAACCGCAGGCGTGGTAAACCACCAGTCCGCCCGTACCACCAGCCGCGACACGGCAGCCATAACCGGAACCGAGTGCGTGCGATTGGCAAAAAAGAAATAGAACGCCGTGCCAAACCCCGTACCGACCAAAACCACCGAGGACAGGATATGCAGGGTTTTGAGGGTCAGGTAAAGGTTCATAAAACCGGTTTTCAAACCCCAATCCCGCCGGGGCACGGCATAAGGATGTCCTGCTTAAAAGCGTGCGCTGCGAATTCAGATGGGATGTAAGCCGCAAACCGTCCGATTTTGCGGATGCACACGGTGCGGCGCTTTATGCAACACATCTATAAGCCACGCCGCCACCGCTCTCCCGTTATTGGACCATATCCCCACTCAAAATTCAACAGCGGCTGCAATACTGTCCCGCCGTCACAACCCCAACGCCAGCAATAGCGAACCGGGAACGACGACCGGCCTGCCCCGTTCAAGCAACTTCGTTCAAAGTTTCGCCAACGGCGTCGAACAGGCTGTCGAGTTCCTGCGGGGTAGTCGTGAAGGTGGGGCCGAATTGCAGCGTATCGCCGCCGAAGCGCACGTAAAAGCCCTTCTTCCACAGTTTGATGCCGGCCTCGTAGGGGCGAATGGCCGGGTCGCCATCGCGTGGCGTGATCTGGATGGCTCCGGCCAACCCGCAGTTGCGGATGTCAACCACATGCTTGGCGCTTTTGAGCGCATGTAGCGCCTGTTCAAAATGCGGCGCCAGCGCTGCCGCGCGCCCGATGAGGTTGTCGCGCTCGATCAGGTCCAGCGTGGCAATGCCAGCCGCGCAAGCCACCGGATGGGCCGAGTAGGTATAGCCGTGACCGAATTCGACTGCGTGCTCGGGCGCGGTTTGGGCTTGCCCCATGAAGGTATCGTAGATTTCGCTGGAGGCAATCACCGCGCCCATCGGGATAGCGCCGTTGGTGACTTGCTTGGCTATGTTCATGATGTCCGGCGTCACACCGAAAAATTCGGCACCGGTCAGCTTGCCCAGACGGCCGAAGGCAGTGATGACCTCGTCGAAAATCAGCAGGATGCCGTGTTGATCGCAAATCTCGCGCAGCCGTTGCAGGTAACCCTGCGGCGGCACGATGGCGCCGGCAGAACCCGACATGGGTTCGACGATCACCGCGGCGATATTGGAAGCGTCGTGCAGTTCGATGAGCTTGAGCAGTTCGTTGGCCAACTCCACGCCGCCGGTCTCGGCTTGGCCGCGGGTGAAAGCCATGCCAGGCTGCAACGTGTGCGGCAGGTGATCCACATCGAGCAATTGACCGAAAGCCTTGCGGTTGCCGCCGATGCCGCCCAGGCTGGTACCGCCGACATTGACGCCGTGGTAGCCACGGGCGCGACCGATCAGCTTGGTCTTGGTTGACTGACCCTTCAGTCGCCAATAGGCTCGCGCCAACTTGACCGAGGTATCTGCAGACTCGGAACCCGAGTTGGTGAAAAACACATGATTGAGCTGGCCCGGTGTTAGCGCGGTGATTTTTTCAGCCAGTTGAAACGACAGCGGGTGCGCGAACTGGAATCCCGGCGAATAGTCGAGCGAACCGAGTTGCGCACTCACGGCTTGCTGAATCTCGGGCCGGTTGTGACCGGCACCACACGTCCAAAGCCCCGATAGGCTGTCGTAAATCTGGCGGCCATCGCTATCGTAAAGCCAGTTTCCCTGCGCGCCAACGACGATGCGCGGCTCCTTCTGAAAGGCCCGATTGGAGCTAAACGGCATCCAGTGGGAGCGCAGGTTAAGGGACTTCTGAAGCCCAGGAAGGGGGTAGGCCGGAAAATTCATGATGACATTCCATCAAAGTCAGTTTCGATATGGCAACTTCTTGACTGTTAATTCGGAAGTCGCCCCCACCAAGCATACATGTGCTTAAGACGGTTTTCCCATCAGCACCCCAAACAACATCTGTCAGTTACTGTCGCAAAACCCTGAGTTGTTTTTGACATTTAGCCTTGTCTCCATGATATTGGGAATCATTTTCGCACATAAGTGATACTTGCGGCGTCCATGTCTGTTTTCATCAACGTACCGTAGGCAGCGCCAGACGCGCTTCGACGCGGTGCTGGACCCAAGACAGTACCGTACTGAGAATCCAATAAATAACGGCGGCGGTGATGTACAGCGGCAGGGGCTTATAGGTCGATGCGATGGCTTCCTGGGCCGAACGCAGCAATTCCGTCACCGTAATCACCGACACCAGGGAGGTGTCCTTGATTAGGCTAATCAGTGTATTGCTCAAACTCGGTACTGCCAGGCGCAAGGCTTGAGGGCCGATCACATAGCGCAGCGTTTGCGGGTGCGAAAGCCCCAGGCTGTGCGCCGCTTGCCATTGACCGTTGTCGATACCCAGAATTGCGCCCCGCATACTCTCCGATAGATAGGCGCCGGCATTGGCCGTAAGCGTAAAAATTCCGGCGCTGGTGGGGTCCAGCGTGATTCCGATGCCCGGCAAGCCGTAATAAACCACGAATATCTGAACCAGCAGAGGCGTACCGCGCATGATGCTGACGTAGCATCGCGCAATGGCGCGCAGCGCCGGCTGGGCGCTGATAGCCATGAGCGCGAACACGGCGCCAACGACCAACCCGAATGCCATCGACGCCACGGCGAATTTGATGGTCAGCAGCGTCCCCTTGAACAAAACCGGCAAGGAACTGACCACGACATTCATGCCGTTCAT
>JAIRRE010000117.1 GCA_031256125.1 Burkholderiaceae bacterium | reverse complement strand
GGTCGAAGCCGCGAGTGCTACCTGCCCACCAACCGTAATAGAAATACTGCTGGTTCCTAGGATGGTTCCTGCAGCCCAATCACTTTTAGTTGGGGTAGCATACGATGCAACCGGCATCTGATATACATTGAAGGTAAGTGTATAAGTGCCTGGTGAAGTGGCGAAAAATCCAATTGAATTCTGGTTAATATTTGGATCATCAGCTCCGTTTGCCGATGCAATGCTACCGATATTCCCGGCCGCTATTAATTCATAAGTATTGGTTCCATCAAAACCGATCAAATAAGCGTTGCTACAATCGCCGCCATTATCGGCAACACATGTCACTTGTATGATTTGCGCCTGATCCGGATCATAACTAGGACTTAACGCTGTTGGATTAAAATTAAAATTCACTGTGACCCAGTTTGTTATTCCACCGTCGCTCATAGTGACATAGCCTGAAACAAAATGCGGAACGGTCTTGGCGCTTGCGAATGAACCGGCGCTAGTATCAACAAGGACAGCAGGATTTGGGGTTGCAGTTGCAGAGACGTTAGAGGTACCCGCACCAGCGGTTACGCTTGACGTCAAGGGAGTAGCCTGGGCATGCGCATCGAGGGTTATATCCATTACCCATAGCATTGTCGCTACCGATACGATAAACATTCGCAGTGCCACTACCAGCGTACAGCGTAGGTTGCTATTTATCGCAACCGCTTGCTTGCGAATTGTTGCGCCCGCCGCGTTGATGAGGAGAACGATACATGGTTAAATCTCCTGCAAAATTGGCCTGTTTGGGGCAGTTACCGCATAGCTCGGATTCCACCCAAACGCGCCAAATTTTTGCGGTTAGGAAAAATTACCTGTCGCATCCCGCACGATTACCTAGTTTACAAAACTGCTTGACAAACAAGGCTGGATCAGATCGATACCACTGGTTCATCGCCTGAACCGGTGTCTTGTTTCCCAACGCCGCCAAGCAGCATGTCATGCTTCATCATACATCTGTTTTTGGCCCTCATCGCGCACTGCCCCATCGGTTTCCCAGGGATGTTGCGGCGGAGAAATGTAAGCGCTATGGGAACATAGCAGGCGTCAATGGGACAGTACCATAGCCGCCCCTGCCGCAAGTTCTGTTCCTGTTATCACGCCCATGACTCCTGCCATTCGCGCGCAACTGAATCGCCATGCCGAGCGGCTGGCGGAGCTGGATTTTTTGCTTTCACGGCCCGACATCATGGCCGACATGGGGCAGTTCCTCAAGCTCTCGCGCGAGCACGCCGAGGTGGCGGCGTTGGCGCAGCGCTGGGCGCGTTATCAGCAGTGCGAGCGCGATCTGGGCGCCGCGCGCGAATGGCTGGCCGACCCCGCGCTGGCTTCCGACATGGCGGCGCTGGCGCAGGAGGAAGAGGCGGCGGCGCAGCAGGAGCTGGCCGCGCTGGACGCCCAATTGCAGCGCCTACTGCTGCCGCGCGACCCGGATGAGGAGCGCAATGTATTTCTGGAAATCCGTGCGGGCACCGGCGGGGACGAGTCGGCCCTGTTCGCGGGCGACCTAGCGCGCATGTACACGCGCTACGCGGCGGCGCAGGGCTGGCGTTGCGAGGTGGTGAGCGAATCGCCCGCCGAACTGGGCGGCTACAAGGAGATCGTGCTGCGCATTGAAGGTGAAAATGTCTATGGTCAACTGCGCTTTGAATCGGGCGGGCACCGCGTGCAGCGCGTGCCGGTTACCGAAACCCAAGGCCGCATCCACACCAGCGCGGCGACGGTGGCGGTGATGCCCGAACCGGACGAGGCCGAGGCGATTACGCTGGACCCATCGCAATTGCGCATCGACACCTTCCGCGCCAGCGGAGCGGGCGGGCAGCACATCAACAAAACTGATTCGGCGGTGCGCGTGGTGCACCTGCCCACCGGTCTCGTCGCCGAATGTCAGGACGGGCGCAGCCAGCACGCCAACAAGGCGCAGGCGCTGCGCGTGCTGCAAGCGCGCCTGCAAGACCAGGCTCGCAGCGAGCGCGCCGCCAAGGAAGCCGCCACGCGCAAGGGCCTGATCGGTTCGGGTGACCGGAGCGACCGCATCCGCACCTACAACTTTCCGCAAGGACGGGTGACCGATCACCGTATCAACCTCACGCTCTACAAGTTGGCGCAAGTGATGGAAGGCGACCTGGGCGACATCCTGACCGCGCTGCGCGCCGCACGCGAGGCGGAGTTGATGGCGGAACTGGAAGCGAACGTTTGATGAGCTTGTGGCACATACCGCCTGGCCGCCTTGACGCACAGGCTACCACCGCGCAGCGCATTACGTCAGCCTGATCCCAAAGACCGTCAAGGACGCCTGCGTTTTTGGGCTATTGGCCTTTTGCCAGGCGGGCGCTGCACTACTGACCGCGCAGCAGCGCTACCTGTTGGCGCAGCAGTTCCATTAGGGCTTTCAGCGCGGGCGTATGGGCGCGGCGCGCCGAGATGACCATCCATATCTGCTCGATCAGGCCATCGCCGATGCGATGCAGCATGAAGCGTTCGGGCTGCGCGGTGTTGCGCACCGCGTGGGCGGGCAGCACCGCAAGGCCCACGCCTTCGGACACGAGTTCGAGGATCGCCGTCACGCCATCGACTTCCATGGCAATGTTGGGCGCCAGATTGGCATCGACCATATGGCGTTCGAGCCGCATACGCAGCGCGTTGGGGCGGCTGGGGATGACCAGGGGATGCCGCGCCAGCTCGGTCAGCGGAATCGGCGGCGCGATATCCGTCGGCGCCACACGGTTGCGCGGAGCGACGGCAAACAGTTCCTCGTTGCCGATGCACTCGCCTTCGAGTTCAGCCGAACTGGGCGGCCCGTAGAGTAGCGCAAGGTCCAGCCGTCCGCTGCGCAGCGCTTCCTGTAGCCGCAGCGAAAGCCCGTCGGTAATAGATAGCCGCGCCTCGCGCCACTGCGGCTGGTCGCGGAAGGCGCGTGTCAGCGGTACCGACAGCAGCCGTCCCAGACTCGGTGGCAACCCCAGCGCTACCGTGCCGGCGGGCGTGCCGCGCAGGCGGCTCAAGTCTTCGCGCGCGCGCTCGACCTGGTGCAAAATGCCGCGACCATGTTCGAGCATCAGCCGCCCGGCGTCGGTAGGTACCGCGCCGCGACCATTGCGGACGAATAAGTTTTGCCTCAGTTCCACTTCCAACTGTCGCACCTGCCGGCTTAAGGCGGGTTGCGCAATATCCAACGCAATCGAGGCGCGCGTGAAACTGCCCAGTTCAGCGATGCGCACGAAGTACTCGATTTGTTTGAGGTCCATCCAAGAGTCTCCTTTTATACATCCTATGTGGCATAGGTCGTTCGATGGTATCTCATTTTTATCTAGCTGCTAGTTATCCAGTGGGCTGGCACGGCAGTCCGCTGGATTCGAGAATGTCACGTTGAATCAAGCTCTCAGGCACATAGACGCGCCCCAAATTCCAACAAAGGAAGATATGACAGATACCCTCCACGGCATATCCTCGATGGCCACGCGGCAGGTATTGGCCGAGTTGGCACGGGCCTATCAGGCGCGCGGCGGGGCGCCGGTTGCCATTGAAGCGGTAGGTGGCGTCGATGCTGCCCGGCGGGTGACTGCGGGAGAGGCGTTCGACGTGGTGTTTCTGGCCTCGGACGCGATTGATAAGCTGATGGCCGCTGGTCACCTGCTGGCGGGCAGCCGGGTCGATCTGGCGCGTTCGGGTGTCGCCGTGGCCGTGCGGGGCGGGGCAGGGCGGCCTGACATTACCAGCGAGGACGCGTTGCGTCGCGCCACGCTGGCCGCGCGCAGCCTGAGCTATTCGACCGGACCGAGTGGCGTGGCGTTGGCCAAGTTGTTTCAGCGCTGGGGCATTGCCGACCAAATCGCGCCGCGCATCGTCACCGCGCCGCCGGGCGTTCCGGTGGGCAGTCTGGTAGCGCGCGGGGAGGTGGAATTAGGCTTTCAGCAACTGTCGGAGCTGATCCATGTCCAAGGCATCGAGGTGCTCGGCCCGCTGCCGCCTGAAATTCAGATCGTCACCATCTTCTCGGCGGGCGTTTGCGCCGCTTGCAGGCAGCCGGACGCGGTACGCGCACTGCTGGCCTTCATGGCTGGCGCCGAGGCCGTCGAGGCCAAGCGCCGCGAGGGCATGGAACCGGCCTGATACCGGACCACAGATTTTGTTTACCCCATTTCCCGGAGTTTTCACCATGATTATTGACGTTCACGGCCATTACACCACCGCGCCCAAGGCGCTGGAGGCGTGGCGCAACCGGCAGATTGCGGGCATCCAGGATCCGGCTCAAATGCCCAAGGTCGCCGATCTGAAAATCAGCGATGACGAGCTACGCGAGTCCATTGAGAGCAACCAGCTTGCCAAAATGCGCGAGCGCGGCAGCGATTTGACCATCTTCAGCCCGCGCGCCAGCTTCATGGCGCACCACATCGGTGATTTTCAGGTGTCGTTAACCTGGGCGGCGATTTGCAATGAACTGTGCTATCGCGTCAGTCAACTGTTTCCCGACCATTTCATCGGCGCGGCGATGCTGCCGCAATCGCCCGGCGTCGATCCGAAGACCTGTATTCCCGAACTGGAAAAGTGCGTCAAGGAATACGGGTTCGTGGCCATCAATCTCAATCCCGATCCATCGGGCGGCCACTGGACCAGCCCGCCGCTGACCGACCGCCATTGGTACCCGATTTACGAAAAAATGGTCGAACTGGGCATCCCGGCCATGATTCACGTCTCGACTTCGTGCAACGCCTGCTTTCACACCACCGGCGCGCATTACATCAATGCCGATACGACCGCCGTCATGCAGTTGATCCAGGGCGATCTGTTCAAGGATTTTCCGGCGCTCAAGTTCGTTATCCCACACGGCGGTGGCGCCGCGCCCTACCACTGGGGCCGCTACCGTGGTTTGGCGCAGGAGATGAAAAAACCGCTCCTGACGCAACACTTGCTGGGTAACGTTTTCTTCGACACCTGCGTTTATCACCAGCCCGGCATCGACCTGCTGACCAAGGTGATTCCGGTGGACAACATCCTGTTCGCGTCGGAAATGATCGGCGCGGTCAAAGGCATCGACCCGGAAACCAGCCATAACTACGACGACACCAAGCGCTACATCGAAGCCACGCTCAATCTGTCCGCGCAAGACCGCTATCAGGTGTACGAAGGCAATGCCCGCCGCGTCTATTCGCGCCTGGATGCCGCACTCAAACGCAAGGGGAAATGAAGATGTACGAACTCGGCGTTGTTTACCGCAATATCACCCGCGCCGACCGCGTCAGCGCCGACGCGCTTGGGCCGTTGGGCGCGGCAACTGTCCACGAAGCAATGGGCCGCGTAGGACTGATGCAGCCTTACATGCACCCGATTTTCGCGGGCGCACAGGTTTCAGGCACGGCGGTTACCGTGCTGTTGCACCCCGGTGATAACTGGATGATGCACGTCGTGGCCGAACAGATTCAGCCCGGCGATATCGTGGTCGCCGCCGTCAGCGCCAAATGTAGCGACGGGTATTTCGGCGACTTGCTGGCCACCAGCTTCAAGGCGCGTGGCGCGCGCGCGTTGGTTATCGACGCCGGGGTACGCGACGTAAAGACGCTCGCCGAAATGCAGTTTCCGGTCTGGAGCAAAGCGATTTCGGCCAAGGGCACGGTCAAGGCCACGCTGGGGTCGGTCAACATTCCGGTGGTGTGTGCGGGGATGATCGTTCACCCCGGCGACGTAATCGTGGCCGACGATGATGGCGTAGTCTGTGTGCCGTGCGCGCTAGCCGCCAAAACGCTGGAAGCTGCCCGCGCGCGCGAAGCCAATGAAGCGGCCAAGCGCGAAAAACTCGCCAGCGGCGTGCTGGGGCTGGACATGTACCAGATGCGCGAGCCACTGGCCAAGGCGGGCCTCAAATACATCGACTGAAACGTCCATTGCAAAAACCTGGAAGCGCAAAACGATGAGTACGACAGCCCCCGCGAACACCGCTCCATTTACCAAAACTCCTGGCTGGCTCGACTGGTATCAAGGCCCAAGCCAGCCGCGCTTTGTGCTGCCGCCAGGCAGCGTGGACGCGCATTGCCATGTCTTTGGCCCCGGCGCCCAATTCCCCTATGCGCCCGAGCGCAAATACACGCCCTGCGATGCCAGCAAAGCGCAATTGTTTGGGTTGCGCGACCACTTGGGCTTTGCGCGCAACGTCATCGTGCAGGCCACCTGCCACGGCGCGGACAATCGCGCGCTGGTCGATGCCCTGGAGGCTTCGGGCGGACGGGCGCGGGGCGTCGCCACAGTACGGCGCGACATTAGCGACGGGCAGTTACAAGCCCTGCACGCCGCCGGCGTGCGCGGCGTGCGTTTTAATTTCGTCAAACGTCTGGTGGACTTCACCCCCAAGGACGAACTGCTGGAAATCGCCGGGCGCGTCGCCGCGCTGGGCTGGCATGTGGTGATCTATTTTGAGGCGGTCGATCTGCCGGAGTTGTGGGACTTCTTCACCGCGCTGCCGACCACGGTGGTGGTCGATCACATGGGCCGCCCGGATGTGAGCAAGCCTATCGACGGTCCGGAGTTTTCGCTGTTCCTGAAATTCATGCGCGAGCACCGTAACGTGTGGAGCAA
>JAIRRE010000085.1 GCA_031256125.1 Burkholderiaceae bacterium | reverse complement strand
GACGAACCAGGACGGGTACACGAGTGGTTTTCCATGCCTTGGCACGGCTTAGCCGCCACCGGCGGCCTGCCGCGTGAATGGTTTATCTGGGGCGCTACTGCCGGAATGTTGCGTAATTTCTACCGTTTTCTGGCGGCTTGAAGGAACGCGGTTGAACGAATCATTCGCTTACCGCTGCACCTGCACATAAATCTCATTGGGCTTGACCATGCCCAGTTCCATGCGGGCTTTCTCTTCCACTGAACCGAGGCCGGTTTTGAGGTCGGCGACTTCGGAGGTGAGTTGATCGTTGGCGAGTTTGGCGCGAGCGTTGGCGGCTTGCTGCATGTCAAGTTTGTGCTGGAGTTGCGCCACGTCGGGAATGCTGCCGTGCCCGGACCACATTTGCAACTGGATGAACACCAGCAGAGCAACGAGCACAAGGCAAACGATCCGGTTGCTCATGGTGGCGTTTCTGAAAAGGTTGGGTCGGCGGATTGATTTGCTATAAGTTTAGCTGCATTCGCTTGAAGATGCTATATAGCGTACTCTTAAATCCGCCATCGGCATGTGCCGGTGTTATTACCGTTGACGCAGGTTGTAGAACGCCGCACGGCCCGGGTATAGCGCCATGTCGCCCAAGTCTTCTTCGATGCGCAGCAACTGGTTGTATTTGGCCATGCGGTCGCTGCGGGAGAGAGATCCCGTTTTGATTTGGCCCGCGTTGGCGCCCACGGCGATGTCGGCGATAGTGCTGTCCTCGGTTTCGCCGGAGCGATGGCTGATGACGGTGGTATAGCCCGCGCGCTGGGCCATTTCAATGGCGGCAAAGGTTTCGGTGAGCGTGCCGATCTGGTTGATCTTGATGAGGATCGAATTGGCGATGCCCTGGTCGATGCCCTGTTTCAATATTTTGGTGTTGGTGACGAACAGGTCGTCGCCGACGATTTGCACTTTCTTGCCCAGGCGTTCGGTCAGCAGCTTCCAGCCGTCCCAGTCGCCTTCGGCCATGCCGTCCTCAATGGAAATGATCGGGTATTTGTCCACCCACGCGGCCAGCATGTCGGCCCATTGCGCGCTGGTCAGTTGCAGCCCGCCTTCGCCCGCCAGCACGTATTGCCCGTCCCGGTGAAATTCGCTGGCCGCGCAATCCAGGCCCAGCACGATGTCCTGCCCCGCCGTGTAACCCGCCTCGGCGATGGCTTGCAGGATCAGTTGAATGGCCGCTTCGTGGCTTTCCACGCTGGGCGCAAAGCCGCCTTCGTCGCCCACGGCCACGCTCATGCCCCGGCCATTGATGATTTTTTTCAGCGCCTGGAAAGTTTCAGCGCCATAGCGCAGCGCCTCGCGGAAACTGGGCGCGCCGACCGGAATCAGCATGAACTCCTGCAAGTCCAGGTTGTTGTTGGCGTGCGCGCCGCCGTTGATGACGTTCATCATCGGCACCGGCAGTTGCCGCCCGTTCATGCCGCCAAAGTAACGGTACAGCGGCAGGCCCGATTCTTCGGCGGCGGCACGCGCCACCGCCATCGACACGGCCAGCAGCGCGTTGGCGCCCAGGCGCGATTTGTTCTCGGTGCCGTCCAGGTCGATCAAGGTCTGGTCCAGAAACGCCTGCTCGGCGGCGTCCAGCCCCATCACGGCTTCGGAAATTTCAGTGTTGACGTGCTCCACGGCCTTGAGCACGCCCTTGCCGCCGTAGCGCTTTTTATCGCCATCGCGCAGTTCGATGGCTTCGCGCGAACCGGTCGATGCGCCCGAGGGCACGGCGGCGCGGCCCATAGTGCCCGATTCCAGCAACACGTCGCATTCGACGGTGGGGTTGCCCCGGCTGTCCAGGATTTCGCGGCCCACGATGTCAACGATGGCGCTCATTTGCAGATTCCTTTTGGAGAGAGTTAGTGAAATAGGGGGTCGTTTTCCAACAGCGGCACTCGCTTGGCCGCCGCGTCCAGCGTGACCAGGGTTTCAAGCAGCGCGCGCATGCGCGCCAGCGGCACGGCATTGGGGCCATCGCTCAGGGCGTGTGCCGGATCGGGATGCGTTTCCATGAAGATGCCCGCTACGCCGACAGCCACTGCCGCGCGGGCGAGCACCGGCACGAATTCGCGCTGGCCGCCCGAACTGGTGCCCTGGCCGCCAGGCAGTTGCACCGAATGCGTGGCGTCGAACACCACCGGCGCGCCGGTTTCGCGCAGGATCGCCAGCGAGCGCATGTCCGAGACCAGGTTGTTGTAACCAAAGCTCGCGCCGCGTTCGCACGCCATGAAGTTGTCTTCGGGCAGATCCTTTTCGCGCGCGGCGGCGCGGGCCTTGTCGATCACGTTCTTCATGTCGTGCGGCGCGAGGAACTGGCCCTTTTTGATATTGACGGGTTTGCCCGACTGCGCCACAGCGCGGATGAAATCGGTTTGCCGGCACAAAAAAGCCGGTGTTTGCAGCACGTCCACCACTGCGGCGGCGGCGGCGATTTCGGCTTCGGTATGCACGTCGGTCAGCACCGGCACGCCGATTTCCCGTTTGACGCGAGCCAGGATTTCAAGACCCGGCACCATGCCGGGGCCGCGATAACTCGCCCCGCTGGAACGGTTGGCCTTGTCGAAGCTGCTTTTGAAGATGAACGGCACGCCCAGCGCGGCGGTGATTTCCTTGAGTTGCCCGGCCACGTCCAGTTGCAACTGCGCGCTTTCAATCACGCAGGGGCCGGCGATCAGGAACAGCGGCCTATTCAGGCCAACGTCGAATCCGCACAGTTTCATGCCACGGCTTTCAAATTGGCGCGCTGCCCGCCCTGGCGCGCGCTTTGGTGATCCAGCGCGGCCTTGACGAACGCATTGAACAGCGGGTGCCCAGCCCAAGGCGTACTCTTGAATTCCGGGTGGAACTGCACGCCGATGAACCACGGGTGTACCGATGGCGGCAGCTCGACGATCTCGGTCAGGCGCTCGCGCTGCGTCAGCGCGGACACCACTAACCCGGCCTGCCGCAGGCGATCGAGGTAATGCACGTTGGCCTCGTAGCGGTGGCGGTGCCGCTCGGTTACCACGTCGCCGTAGATGCCGTGCGCCAGCGTGCCCGGCTGCACGTCGGCGCTTTGCGCGCCCAGGCGCATGGTGCCGCCCAGGTCCGATTGCGTGTCGCGGCGCTGGATACTGCCGTCTTTATCCTGCCATTCGGTGATGAGGGCAATCACCGGGCAAGGCGTTTGCGGGTCGAACTCGGTGCTGTTGGCGTTTTCCAGGCCCGCCACGTGGCGTGCGTATTCGATGGTCGCCACCTGCATACCCAAGCAGATGCCCAAATACGGCACCTTGCGTTCGCGCGCGTAGCGGGCGGTGGCGATCTTGCCTTCAATACCGCGTTTGCCAAAACCGCCGGGAACCAGAATGGCGTCGTAACCCGCCAGTTGTTCGACTGTGGTCGGGGTGATGGTTTCCGAGTCGATGTGCGCGATCTTGACCCGCGCGTGGTTATGCATGCCGGCATGGCGCAGCGCCTCATTGACCGACTTGTAGCTATCGGTCAGATCGACGTATTTGCCGACCATGGCAATCGACACTTCGCGCTGCGGGTGCTCGACCTCATGCACCAGGGCATCCCAGCGCTTGAGGTTGGCTGGCGCGGTATTGAGCCGCAGCCGGTCACAAATCAGGCCATCCAACCCCTGCTCGTGCAACAGGCGCGGCACCTTGTAAATGGTGTCCAGGTCCTGCATGCTGATAACGCCCCAGGCCGGCACGTTGGTAAACAGGCTGATTTTTTCGCGCTCCTCGTCCGGGATGGGCCGGTCGGCGCGGCACAGTAGCGCATCGGGCTGGATGCCAATCTTGCGCAATTCCTGCACCGTGTGCTGCGTGGGCTTGGTCTTGAGTTCGCCCGCCGCCGCGATCCACGGCAAATACGTCAAATGCACGAAGGCGCATTGGTTGGCGCCGAGTTTGAGGCTGAGCTGGCGCACTGCTTCGAGGAACGGCAGCGATTCGATGTCACCCACCGTACCGCCGATTTCCACGATCGCCACATCCACCGCGCCGGGCGTGCCCATGCCCGCGCCGCGCTTGACGAAGTCCTGAATCTCGTTGGTCACGTGCGGGATCACCTGCACGGTCTTGCCCAGATAGTCGCCGCGCCGCTCTTTTTCCAGCACGCTCTTGTAGATCTGGCCGGTGGTGAAGTTGTTGGCCCGGCTCATCCGCGTGGTAATGAAGCGCTCGTAATGGCCCAGATCCAGGTCGGTTTCCGCGCCGTCGTCGGTGACAAACACCTCGCCGTGCTGAAACGGACTCATGGTGCCCGGATCCACGTTCAGATACGGATCGAGCTTGACCAAGGTAACTTTAAGGCCGCGCGATTCCAGGATTGCTGCAAGAGAGGCCGACGCGATTCCCTTGCCCAGGGAAGACACCACGCCGCCGGTGACGAAGACAAATTTGGTCATGTCAGTCGAAGGCTGCCAAACCAGCACGCCTCCACCGTGGGAAATGCAAATTATAAAAGCCGAGTCGCCGCTCCAAGCCTGACTAGCTCCCGTTTGATACATTGCGCCCATGTCTCAAGCAGCGAATATTCAGACAGAACTGGCGGGCCGCCGGATTGTGTTGGGGTTGACCGGTGGGGTGGCTTGTTACAAGGCGGCGGCGCTGTGCCGCGCGCTGACGGGCGCCGGTGCGGCGGTGCGGGTGGTAATGACCGATGCCGCCTGCCAGTTCATTACCCCGGTAACCATGCAGGCGCTTTCCGGCCATCCGGTGTTTACCTCGCCGTGGGACGCGCGGCCTGACGATGGCATGGCGCACATCCATATCAGCCGCGATGCCGACGCCATTGTGGTGGCGCCCGCCAGCGCCGACTTCATCGCCCGATTGGCGCAAGGTCGGGCAAGTGATTTGCTGTCGCTGTTGTGCCTGGCGCGGCCTGCGGAGCGGGTGCCGTTGCTGCTGGCGCCGGCGATGAACCGCGAAATGTGGGCGCACCCGGCCACACAGCGTAATTTGCGGCAGACCGTGGATGACGGCGCGCACGTGCTGAGCGTGGCTTACGGCGCGCAGGCGTGCGGCGAAATAGGGGCGGGCCGGATGCTGGAAGCCGATCAATTGCTGGAGGAGGTCATTGCTTTCTTCGCGCCCAAATCGCTATTGGGCCAGCGGGTGCTGATTACCGCCGGGCCGACCTTCGAGGCCATTGATCCGGTGCGCGGCCTGAGCAACCGTTCCAGCGGCAAGATGGGCTTCGCACTGGCTCGCGCGGCGCGCGAGGCGGGCGCGCAGGTCACGCTGATCGCCGGGCCGGTGGCGCTGCCGACACCGGCGTTGGTCGAGCGTATCGACGTGCAATCGGCGCTTGACATGCGCGCGGCGGTATTGGCGCACGTGGACGCCGCTTCGGTGTTCATTGCCACCGCTGCCGTGGCCGACTGGCGGCCCACGCAATACGCCGCGCACAAGATCAAAAAAGATGGCAGCGACCAGCCGCCGGCGTTGGCCCTGGCGGAAAACCCGGACATCCTGGCAGAAGTCGCACGCTCGCCGCGCGCGCGCGCCGGTCAGTTGTATTGCGTTGGCTTTGCCGCCGAAAGCGGCGACTTGTTAGCCAACGCCCAGGCCAAGCGCGAACGCAAGGGCGTGCCATTGCTGGTCGGCAATCTGGGGCCGGAGACTTTCGGGCGGGACGACAACGTGCTGTTGCTGGTCGATGAACACGGCGCCACTGAACTGCCGCGCGCCAGCAAACGGCAACTGGCGCAGCAACTGGTGACGGACATCGCGCGCCGCGTGGCTGGCGTTGTGGCATAAGGGAAATATGAGAGCGACATGAAACTCGACATCAAAATTCTGGACACGCGGCTCAAAGATCAATTGCCCGCCTAC
>JAIRRE010000053.1 GCA_031256125.1 Burkholderiaceae bacterium | reverse complement strand
CACTTGCAGCACGCCCCGGCGGGAAGCAATTACCCTTCCCACCGCCGCAGCACTAAACAAGCATTGGTGCCGCCAACGCCGAAGCTGTTGGAGAGTACTTGCCGCAGCGACGCAGCGCGGGTGGCAGTCACCAAAGGCAGATCGCCCACCACCGGGTCGGGCGATTCGATGTTGATCGAACCGGCAATGAAGCCGCCTTGCAGCATCAGCAAGCAATAAATCGCTTCCTGCACGCCGGTAGCGCCCTGCGAATGGCCGGTGAGCGATTTGGTGGAGGAAAACGGCGGCACGGCATCACCGAACATCGCACGCAAGGCCACCAGTTCCGGCGTGTCGCCCACGAGGGTGGATGTGCCGTGGGTGTTGATGTAATCAATGGGACCCTCGATGCCCTCGATCGCCTGCCTCATGCAAGCCACTGCACCGTCGCCCGAAGGCGCGACCATGTCGGCGCCGTCACGGGTCGCGCCAAAGCCCACCAACTCCCCAAAAATGCACGCGCCACGCGCGCGCGCGTGGTCCAGCGATTCCAGCACCAGCGCACCACCGCCACCGGCGATGACAAAGCCATCGCGGTCAGCATCGTAAGGACGCGAGGCCGTGGCGGGCGTATCGTTGCGTTTGCTCGACAGCGCGCTCATCGCATCGAACAGCATCGCCAAGCCCCAGGAAATTTCCTCGCCGCCGCCGGCGAACACTACGTCCTGCATACCCCAGGCGATCTGCTGCGCCGCCACGCCGATGCAGTGCGCGGAAGTAGAACACGCCGAGGTAATGCTGTAGTTGATACCTTTGATGCCCAAATGGGTGGACAAGCAGGCCGAGACGGTACTGCCCATGCACCGCGTAACCTGGTACGGCCCGATGCGCCGCACGCCTTTGCTACGCAGCGTGTCGGCTGCCTCGATCTGATTGGCCGGCGACCCACCGCCCGAACCCATAACCAAGCCAGTGCGCGGGTGCGAAATTTCAGCGCGCGTCAGGCCCGCTTGCGCGATAGCCTGTTCCAGCGCCACCTGCGCATAAGCCGCCGCGTCGCCCATGAAGCGCAATTGCTTGCGGTCGATGCGCGCTTCCAAGTCAATTTGCGGCTGGCCGCCAATCTGGCTGCGCAATCCCATTTCGGCAAATTCGGGCATAGCGCAGACGCCGCTTGTGCCGCTGCGCAGAGCCTGCTCAACCGCCGCCAGATCGTTGCCGATGCACGACACGATGCCCGTACCGGTAATAACCACTCGACGCGCACCCTGACCGCGCGGGATACCATTCATGTCAATCCTTCTCCTTTTGCCGCCGATGCCGGCGCGCCAAACAGACCTACCCGCAAATCGCTGGCAGTATAAATGACTTGCCCGTCAGCCAATAGGCGCCCATCGCCGATTGCCATGTTGAGCTGGCGTCGGATCACGCGTTTGATGTCGATTTCATAGCGCACCAGCTTGACATTGGGGCCGACCTCGCCAGCAAATTTGACCTCGCCCGCGCCCAGCGCGCGCCCGCGCCCGGGCAACTGTAGCCAAGTCAGGTAAAAGCCGATCAACTGCCACATGGCATCCAGCCCCAAACAACCGGGCATCACCGGGTCGTTCTGGAAATGACAGGCAAAAAACCACAGGTCGGGTCGAATGTCCAGTTCTGCCTCGATACGCCCGTGGCCGTAAGCGCCATCGCCGTCGCCCAAGTGGGTAACACGGTCGAACATCAGCATCGGCGGCAGCGGTAAACGCCCCGCCTGCGGCCCGAAAAGGCGCCCCTCACCCGAGGCGATCAGTTGATCGTAAGAAAATGATTCAGCCATTTGCATTTGAGTAGTACGTCGTGAAATAATTTTCAATTATTATCCACGCTGTCCTGCTTTGTCAAATGGTGTAACAATATTTACATTTACCACGGTCGCCCACAGCCCCGCGCATAAAACGTGGGGCGAGTTCAACGTTTTTCGCGGTATTTGCGCAAGGCGGCGATCTGCGCGGCCAGCACCGCCAGTTCCGACGTGGCGCGCGCCATGTCGATTTCGCTTTTGGCGTTTTTGAGCGCTTCTTCGGCGTCTTTTTTGGCGGCATTGGCCTTTTGCTCGTCGAGATCCTTGCCGCGAATGGCGGTATCCGAAAGCACCGTGACGCGGCTGGGCTGCACTTCCAGAATGCCGCCCGCGACGAAGATGAATTCCTCGCCGCCCGCGGCGGTCTGCACGCGCACCGCACCGGGTTTAATGCGGGTAATAAGCGGCGTGTGGCGCGGGTAAATACCGAGTTCCCCCTCTTCGCCAGGCAAGACGACAAAGGTCGCATCACCCGTGAAAATGGATTCCTCGGCACTTACGACATCGACATGGATGGTATTCATGGATTTTGGGTTGAACGTGCGGCGTTGAACGGGGAAAAGAATACGACCAGCGCTGGACACTAAGCGCCCAACGCTTGCGCCCCTGAGCCATTACATCTTTTTGGCCTTCTCGATTGCTTCCTCAATCGTGCCGACCATGTAGAACGCCTGCTCAGGCAGGTTGTCACATTCGCCATTGACAATGGCCTTGAAACCGGTGATGGTATCTTTCAAAGACACATATTTGCCCGGACTGCCCGTAAATACTTCGGCGACGTGGAACGGCTGCGACAGGAAGCGCTGAATTTTGCGCGCGCGCGCCACGGTTAATTTGTCTTCGGGTGAGAGTTCATCCATGCCCAAAATGGCGATGATGTCGCGCAGTTCCTTGTAGCGTTGCAGCGTGCCTTGCACCTGGCGCGCGACGTTGTAGTGCTCCTCGCCCACCACCAACGGATCAAGCTGGCGGCTGGTGGAGTCGAGCGGATCGACCGCCGGATAAATGCCCAGCGCCGCGATGTCACGCGAGAGCACCACGGTTGAATCCAAGTGCGCAAAAGTGGTGGCTGGCGACGGGTCAGTCAAGTCATCGGCGGGCACATACACGGCCTGGATCGAGGTGATGGAGCCGACCTTGGTGGAGGTGATGCGCTCCTGGAGCTTGCCCATTTCCTCGGCCAGCGTCGGCTGGTAACCCACCGCTGAAGGCATCCGGCCCAGCAGCGCCGATACCTCGGTACCGGCCAGCGTATAGCGGTAGATGTTGTCCACGAAAAACAACACATCGCGCCCTTCGTCGCGGAACGATTCGGCGATGGTCA
>JAIRRE010000006.1 GCA_031256125.1 Burkholderiaceae bacterium | reverse complement strand
ATGGCGGCGCTCGATTGCGACGTGCTGGGGCTTGATTGGACGGTCAACCTCGGTCACGCGCGGCGCGTAGTCACGGCGGCGGCGCAACCGGCAGGCGTGCCCATTAAAGCGCTGCAAGGCAATCTGGATCCGGCGGTATTGTTCGCACCGCCCGCAGCCATCGACCGCGCGGCTCGGCAGGTGCTGGATGACTTTGGCGTGCCGCACACCGATCAGACGGGGCAGAGCGTGCGCGGCTGCGGACATATCTTCAACCTCGGCCACGGCATCAGCCAGCACACCCCGCCTGAGCACGTCACGGCGCTGGTTGAGGCGGTGCAACGCCATTCGCGCGCGCTGCGCGCGGCGTGAAATACGGTGGCGCAACGGGAACTTTTAGGGAGCGCCGGTTCACGATCCTCGCCGCCTGCTCGCCCCGTCCACGACGGGCCTGGCTGGCGAGGCCAAGGGCAAGACATTGAAGCCTGTGCACACGCTCCGGCTGCTCCCGTCAAAACACCGTGTCAAGCTCCGAGGAGGAACTTTACATCGCATTTTTAACGCGCCAAAGCTTGACTTATGCACAAAAAGCGGCCCTTCCGCGCGCTGAGCGCCGATCGTGCTATAAAACCGATAGCTCATCGCAATGAATTGATTTTTATGGATTTTATGTTCTGCCTTTTTCGCATGCAGTCCAGTCAAAGTCTTGCATGGCAAGGGCCAGCGTGTAAGCGCACCGATTTATCGACAAAGTTATCCACAGTTTCGGGGGAAGACTATGAAAGGCAAAAAATCAAGGATTTATTCCCAGATGTCGATGTTAATTCTCGTTGCAACCATTTACTAACGTAAATTAAAACATGTAGGGTTGGCGTCGCATCAGGCTGGCTGCGCTCTACGCATCAGGTAGGCAATTGCCAGTTGGCAACCTTGCCCGTATGCGGAAATAACCGTTCGTTGGCGAAGCCTGTACCCTTGCTCTAACGCGTTCTCCCATTCCCATGACTTTCTGGCTTGATGTCGCCGTTCCCACGCCCGCGCACAGCGGCATAGGGGGCGCGCTGACTTACCGGCATCACGCCCTTTTGCCGCCAGGCGCACTGGTGCGGGTGCCGTTGGGTCGGCGCGAAGTGCTGGGGGTAGTGTGGCGCTGCACAACGGACGCGCCCGCGTCGGAAATCGTGGCACGCGCCGTGCCGGTTGCGACGGCGCTTGATTTGCCGCCGCTGGGCGACGATTGGCGCGATTTGATCGCTTTTGCAGCGCGCTATTACCAGCGCGCCCTGGGTGAGCTGGCGCTGGCCGCGCTGCCGCCGCAGTTGCGCACGCTCAGCGGCGAACAGATGGCGCGGCGGCTCGCGCGCACGCGGCGCACCGCCGAGTACGCCGCCGCCGAATCCGACACGCCGCCCGCGTTGACCGAGGATCAAGCCCGCGCGTTGCAGATACTCGCGGCGGATAGCTCACGCCCCGCACTGTTGTTCGGCGCCACGGGCAGTGGAAAAACCGAGGTGTATCTGCGCGCCGCGCAGGATGCGTTGGCATGCGACCCGCTCGCGCAGGTGTTGGTGCTGGTGCCGGAGATCAACCTGACGCCGCAGTTGCTGGCGCGCTTTTCGGCGCGATTTGGCCCCAGCGCGGTGGTCGCGCTGCACAGCGGTTTGACACCCGCGCAGCGCCTGTCGGCCTGGCTGTCCGCGCACCTGGGGCAGGCGCGCGTGCTGCTGGGCACGCGGGTGGCGGTGCTGGCGTCGCTGCCGCATCTGCGGCTGGTCGTGGTCGATGAAGAGCACGACGCCAGCTACAAGCAGCAGGAGGGCGCGCGCTATTCAGCGCGCGACTTGGCCGTTTACCGGGCGCACACGGCGGGCATCCCGGTCATCCTCGGTTCGGCCACGCCGTCGTTGGAGAGCTGGTACGCCAGCACGCCACAAGCTGAAGGCGGACTGGGCCGCTATCGGCGCATCGCCATGCCACGCCGAGTAGGCGGTGAAACGGCTGGCCTGCCCAAGGTGCGTCTGCTCGACATGACCCGCCAGCCGCGCGGTGCGCTGATTGCTCCGCCGCTGCTGGCGGCCATTGCGGCGCGGGTGGCGCGCGGCGAGCAATCGCTGCTGCTGCTCAATCGCCGCGGCTACGCGCCGGTGCTGCATTGTGAAGACTGCGGCTGGAAGAGCGAATGCCCCCATTGCAGTGCGTATCGCGTGTTTCACAAGCTCGACCGCACGCTGCGCTGCCATCACTGCGGCCTGACCGAGCGTGTGCCGCGCGCCTGTCCGGTCTGCGGCAACGCCGACCTGACGCCCATCGGACGCGGCACCGAGCGGCTGGAGGAGCACCTGGCCGAACTGCTAACCGATGCGCGCCGCCCGTGCGGCGAACCCGCGCGCATCCTGCGCATCGACGCCGACGCCGCGCGCGGGGCGGGGGACCTGGAAGCGCTGCTGACCGCCGTGCACCGGGGCGAGGCGGATGTGCTGGTCGGCACGCAAATGATCGCCAAAGGGCACGACTTCCAGCGCGTTACCCTGGTCGCCGCCATCAACCCGGACGGGATGCTGTTTTCCAGCGACTTTCGCGCCCCTGAACGGCTGTTCGCGCTCCTCATGCAAGCTGCGGGCCGCGCCGGGCGCACGGCCGAAATCGCCCAAGCCAGCGAAATGTGGGTGCAAACCGCAAATCCGGGGCATCCCCTGTTCAGC
>JAIRRE010000352.1 GCA_031256125.1 Burkholderiaceae bacterium | reverse complement strand
GGCGTGCCCGAAGAACTGCCTTTCCTCAAGCGCCAGGAACGCCTGACTTTCGCGCGCGTGGGGCTGTCGGATCCGCTTTCGCTGGCCGATTACGCGGCGCGCGAAGGCTGGGCTGGTTTGCGCCGCGCGTTGGCGATGGATGGCGCGGCAGTGGTGCAGGAGGTGTTTGATTCGGGCCTGCGCGGGCGCGGTGGCGCGGCCTTCCCGACGGGCATCAAGTGGCGCACGGTGCGAAACGCGCCGGGCCATCGCAAGTTCGTGGTTTGCAACGCCGACGAGGGCGATGCGGGCACTTTTTCCGACCGGATGCTGATGGAGGGCGACCCCTACGCGCTGATCGAGGGCATGGTCATCGCGGGCCTGGCCACGGGGTCCACGCGCGGTTACGTTTATGTGCGCTCGGAATATCCGCACGCCATCGCGGTGCTGCGTCAGGCGATCAAGGTCGCTGGCGAAGCGGGCCTGCTCGGTACCGATGTGCTGGGTTCAGGCCGCGCCTTTGATTTGGAGGTGCGCCAAGGGGCTGGTTCTTATGTTTGCGGAGAGGAAACGGCGCTGCTCGAAAGTCTGGAAGGCAAGCGCGGCCTGGTGCGGGCCAAGCCGCCGCTGCCAGCCATCGCGGGCCTGTTCGGCGCGCCCACGCTGGTTCAGAACGTGATGACGCTGGCCAGCGTGGGCGTGATTCTGGCGCGCGGCGCGGCGTTCTACCGCGATTTCGGCGTGGGCCGTTCGCGCGGCACGCTGCCCTTCCAACTGGCGGGCAATGTGTTGCGCGGTGGCCTGGTGGAAAAAGCTTTCGGTTTGACGCTGCGTGAACTGGTGTTCGACTTCGGCGGCGGCACTGCCAGCGGGCTGCCCGTGAAGGCGATTCAGGTCGGCGGGCCGCTGGGCGCCTATCTGCCGGAATCGCGCTGGGACTTGCCGCTGGATTACGAAAGCTACGCCGCCGCTGGTGCCACCCTCGGCCACGGCGGCGTGGTGGTGCACGACGACCGCGCCGATCTGGCCGGGCTGGCGCGCTATGCGATGGAGTTTTGTGCGCACGAATCGTGCGGCAAGTGCACGCCGTGCCGGATCGGTTCGACGCGCGGCGTCGAGGTGCTCGACCGCCTGCGCGCCGCCGCGCCCGCGCAGCGCCCGCAACAGGTGGCGTTGTTGCGCGATCTGTGCGACGTCATGGTCCACGGCTCGCTGTGCGCGATGAGCGGCATGACGCCTTTCCCGGTGCTCTCGGCGCTGGACCATTTCCCCGGGGACTTCGGCCTGGACGCAGCCGCGCCTGGCCCTGCCTGAGCGTCCCCGGCCACAGGAGATCGCCCCATGTCCCATGCTTTGCCGGACGACATCGACTACGGCACCCCGGCGCGCGCCAGCGCACGCGAAGTCACGCTCACCATCGACGGCCAAACCGTTACCGTGCCCGAGGGCATCTCGCTGATGCGCGCGGCCATCGACGCGGGCATCAGCGTGCCCAAACTGTGTGCCACCGACAGCCTGGAGCCTTTCAGCTCATGCCGCCTGTGTCTGGTGGAAATCGAGGGCCGCCAGGGTTATCCCGCCTCGTGCACCACGCCCGTTGAGGCCGGGATGCGGGTGCACACGCAGTCGCCGCGTTTGCAGCAGTTGCGGCGCGGCGTGATGGAGCTGTACGTTTCCGACCACCCGCTCGATTGCCTGACCTGCGCCGCCAACGGCGATTGCGAATTGCAGGACATGGCCGCCGAAACCGGCCTGCGCGAGGTGCGTTACGGCTGGAGCGGGGCGAACCATCTGGCCGAAACCAAAGACGAATCCAACCCCTACTTCAGCTACAACCCGGCCCGGTGCATCGTGTGCAGCCGGTGCGTGCGCGCCTGCGAAGAAACGCAAGGCACATTTGCGCTAACCCTCGATGGGCGCGGCTTCGATTCGCGCGTCACGGCCAGCCAGGGCCAGCCGTTCATGGATTCCGAATGTGTGAGTTGCGGCACCTGCGTGCGGGCCTGCCCCACTGCTGCGCTGCAAGAAAAAAGCCTCATCGCCATCGGCTTGCCCGAGCGCAGCGTGCTCACCACTTGCGGCTACTGCGGCGTGGGCTGTGGCTTCAAGGCCGAGATGAAGGGCGAGCAGGTGGTGCGCATGGTGCCCTGGAAGCACGGCCAAGCCAACGAGGGCCATGCGTGTGTCAAGGGGCGCTTCGCCTGGGGTTACGCGACGCACCCGGATCGCATTCTCAAGCCGATGATCCGCGCCAAGATCACCGACCCTTGGCGAGAAGTGAGCTGGGATGAGGCGCTGGCGCACGCCGCCAGCGAGTTCCGGCGCCTGCAAACTCAATACGGGCGCGGCGCGATTGGCGGCATCGCTTCCTCGCGCTGCACCAACGAAGAGGTTTATTTGGTGCAAAAGCTGGTGCGCACGGCTTTCGGCAACAACAACGTCGATAACTGCGCCCGCGTCTGCCACGCGCCCACCGGCTACGGACTGGGGCAGACGTTTGGCACCTCTGCGGGCACCCAGACGTTCAAGTCGGTCGAGCAGGCCGACGTGGTGATGGTGATGGGAGCCAATCCGGGCGAGGCCCACCCGGTCTTTGCATCGCGGTTGAAAAAGCGCCTGCGCCAAGGCGCCAAGTTGATCGTGATCGACCCGCGCCGCATCGACCTGGTGCGCGGCCCGCATCTGCGCGCGGCACACCATTTGCAACTCAAGCCGGGCACCAATGTGGCGCTGCTGAATGCGCTGGCGCATGTGATCGTCACCGAGGGCCTGGTCAACGAGGCTTACGTGGCCGCGCGCTGTGATCCCCAGTCTTTGGCGCAATGGCGCGCGTTCGCCGCGCGCCCGGAGCACGCGCCCGAAGCCAGCGCAGCAATCACCGGCGTTCCCGCCGAAACGGTGCGTGCCGCCGCGCGGCTTTATGCCACCGGCGGCAACGCCGCGATCTACTACGGCCTGGGCGTGACCGAGCACAGCCAAGGCTCGACCGCCGTGATCGCCATCGCCAACCTGGCGATGGCCACCGGCAACGTGGGCCGCGAGGGCGTGGGCGTGAACCCGATGCGCGGCCAGAACAATGTGCAAGGCTCGTGCGACATGGGTTCCTTTCCGCACGAACTGCCCGGTTACCGGCACGTGGGCGACGCCAGCGTGCGCGCAGGCTTCGAGGCGGCCTGGGGCGTAACGATCGACCCCGAGCCGGGTTTGCGCATCTCCAACATGCTCGACGCCGCGCTCGACGGCAGCTTCAAGGGGCTGTACTGCCAAGGCGAGGACATCGTGCAGTCCGACCCCAACGCGCAGCACGTTGCCGCCGCGCTGCTGGCGATGGAGTGCGTGGTAGTGCAGGACCTCTTTATGAGCGAGACCGCCCAGTACGCGCACGTCTTCCTGCCGGGGTCTTCGTTCCTGGAGAAAGACGGTACCTTCACTAACGCCGAGCGCCGTATCTCGCGCGTGCGCCGCGTGCTGACGCCGCGCGCCGGTTATGCCGACTGGCAAATCACGCAAAAGCTGGCGCAGGCGCTGGGTTACCCGATGGACTACGCCAGCCCCAGCAAGATCATGGACGAAATCGCCGCGCTCACGCCCACCTTTGCGGGCGTGAATTACGACAAGCTCGACCAACTGGGCAGCGTGCAATGGCCTTGCAACGCGGCGGCGCCCGAAGGCACGGCCACCCTGCATGTCGGGGGCTTTGTGCGTGGCCAAGGGCGCTTTCTGGTGACCCAATACGTCGCCACCGACGAAAAGGTTACGCCCCGGTTTCCGTTGCTGTTGACCACCGGGCGCATCCTCACGCAATACAACGTCGGTGCACAAACGCGGCGCACCGGCAACGTGCGCTGGCACGATCAGGACCGGCTGGAAATCCATCCGCACGATGCGCAGGAGCGCGGCATCCGCGACGGCGACTGGGTCGGCATTGCCAGCCGCGCGGGAGAAACCATGCTGCGCGCCGCGATCTCCGAACGTATGCAGCCGGGTGTGGTCTACACCACCTTCCACTTTCCCGAATCGGGTGCCAACGTCATCACCACCGACAACGCCGACTGGGCTACCAGTTGCCCCGAATACAAGGTCACGGCGGTGCAGGTCAAGCCGGTGAGGCGACCGGCGCAATCGGGCCTGTTTAATCGCCTGGAGCAAGTGCGGCAGGAGTTGCTGCGCGAGCGCCTCCCGGCCCCCGTGCCCGCAAAATGATGCTGGCC
>JAIRRE010000297.1 GCA_031256125.1 Burkholderiaceae bacterium | reverse complement strand
CCAGGCCACGAAGGCCGGATCGCGCACCAGATGCACGACGTGCTGGGTCAAGTCGCGCGCCCGATCCAGCCCGAAGTGCGCCGCAGCCGCCGCGGTGCAGAAACAGATGCGGCCGTCGCCATCGAGCAGCATCCTGCCCGCGGGCAAGGCGTCGAGCGCCGCCAGCAGCGCATCGAGCCGCGCCGCGCTCTCATTAGCGTGCACCTGCCCGCGCGTTAACGCCCGCCGCGCGTAGGCCACCGCCAGCCCCCAGGCACCGGCCAGATCGGGCGCCGGGGTGGCCGACGGATTCGCAATCCAGCGCAAAAAGCGCCGCGCGCGCCAATGGCCGGCGACGAGCACAGCCGTGAAAATGGCCAGCAGCGCCAGTAACAGCAAGACGAGCAGCGAGGTCATCGGCCCGATAGCGCCTCAATGTTAAATCGGTATCCCGCTCCGCGCACGGTGTCGATGGCGGCGGCGCCCGCTTCGCCCGCCGTTTCGCGCAGGCTTTCGCGCAGGCGCTTGACGTGCACGTCCACCGTGCGTTCCTCGATGAACACGTGGTCGCCCCACACCTTGTCGAGCAGTTGTGCGCGGCTGTGCACCCGCTCAGGGTGGCGCATCAGGTAAGTTAGTAACTTGAATTCGGTCGGCCCCAGCTTCACCGGCGCGCCGCTCCAGGCCACGCGGTGAGAGGCTGGATCGAGCGCAAGCGCGCCCACCGTCACGGCCTCGCCCGTGGTATGCGGCGCGCGGCGGCGCAGCACGGCGCGCACGCGCGCCAGCAGTTCCTTGGGCGAAAAGGGCTTGACGATGTAGTCATCCGCGCCCGAGTCCAGCCCCGACACCCGGTCGGCCTCTTCGGCGCGCGCGGTCAGCATCAGAATCGGTACTTCGCGCGTGCGCGGATGGCCGCGCCAGCGACGCGCCAGCGTCAGTCCGCTTTCGCCGGGCAGCATCCAGTCCAGCAAGATGGCGTCGGGTAATTGCTCATCGACCGCCCGCTGCGCCGCGCGGCTGTCGGCGGCCAGCGCCGGCGCATAACCGGCGTGGCGCAGATTGACCGCGATCAACTCGGCAATGGCGGCTTCGTCTTCCACCACCAGAATGCGGGGCGCGTCGTTCATGGCACGCCCGCTCCCACGCTGGCGACTTCAGCCTCCGCTTCGGCCGGCGAGCGGTGCCGCACGTCCGCGCCCTTGACCACGTAGATCACGCATTCGGCGATGTTCTTGGCGTGGTCGCCGATGCGCTCGATAGCCTTGGCAATGAACACCAGATCTAGGCTCTCGGAAATCATGCGCGGGTCTTCCATCATGTAGGTCACCAGCTTGCGCATAAAACCCTCGAACTCGCGGTCCACGGCATCGTCTTCCCGGAGGATCGCCAGGGCGGCGGCGGTATCCAGCCGCGCGAAGGCGTCCAGCGCCTTGGCGATCAGCCCGGCGGCCAGGTCGCACGCCAGGCGCAGATCGGCCAGCGGCAGCGGGTGCGCGCCGGCATCGACAATGGCGCGCACCATGCGGGCGATCTTGGCCGCTTCATCGCCCGCGCGCTCCAGGTTGCTGGTGGCGCGCGCAATCGACAGCAGCAGCCGCAAATCCACCGCCGCCGGTTGCCGCAGCGCGATGACGCGCGAGAGTTCGCCGTCGATCTCCACTTCCATGGCGTTGACGCGCAACTCCCCGGCCATCACGGCTTCGGCGATTTCGGTGTTTTGGGTAATCAGCGCCGCCAGCGCCTGGCGCAACTGCGATTCCACCAAGCCGCCCAGCGCCAGCAGGCGCGACGAGAGATGCGCCAGTTCGCTGTCGAACTGACTGGAGAGGTGTTTGTCGGTCATGCTGATTTTTTTCCTTTATCCGAAACGCCCGGTGATGTAGTCCTCGGTTTCCTTGCGTGCGGGCTTGAAGAAAATCTGCTGCGTCGCGCCGAATTCGATCAGGTTACCCAAGTACATGTAGGCGGTGTAATCGCTGCACCGCGCGGCCTGCTGCATGTTGTGGGTGACGATGGCGATGGTGATCTCGCTTTTCAATTCGGCGATCAGCTCCTCGATCTTGGCCGTGGAAATGGGGTCCAGCGCCGAGCACGGCTCGTCGAGCAACAGCACTTCGGGCCGGATCGCCACGCCGCGCGCAATGCACAGGCGCTGCTGCTGGCCGCCCGACAGGCTCGTGCCGCTGGCGCGCAGCTTGTCCTTGACTTCTTCCCACAGCGCGGCTTTGCGCAAGGCCCATTCGACGCGGTCCTCCATGTCGGCGGCGTTCAGGCGCTCGTAGAGCTTGACGCCGAAGGCCACGTTGTCGTAGATCGACATCGGGAACGGCGTGGGCTTCTGGAACACCATGCCCACGCGGGCGCGCACCAGCGTCGCGTTCAGGCTGCGGTCAAGCAGGTCTTCGCCATCGAGCAGCACCTGGCCGGTGGCGCGTTGGCCGGGGTATAGCTCGAACATGCGGTTGAATACGCGCAGCAGCGTCGATTTGCCGCAGCCCGAAGGGCCGATGAAGGCGGTGACCCGGTTGGCTGGAATATCCAGAGTCACGCTCTTGAGCGCGTGAAACTGGCCGTAGTAAAAGTCCAGATCGCGTACCGAAATCTTGGCGCGCTCCCGCGTCGCGCCCTGCATCGCGGGCGTCGGCGCCAATGCGGCGTCCGCTGTCTTTGTCGTGGTGATAGTCATCGTCATTTCAGCGCCGCTGGCGCGGCATCAGCCGCGCCAGAATGTTCAGCGCCAACACGCCCAGCGTAATCAGGAACACACCCGCCCACGCCAGCAGTTGCCAGTTTTTGTAGGGACTCATGGCGAAGGTCCAGATGGTCATCGGCAGGTTGGCCATAGGCGCTGCCAGGTTGGCGCTCCAAAATTGGTTGCTCAGCGCCGTGAACATCAGCGGCGCGGTCTCGCCCGAAATGCGCGCCACCGCCAGCAGTATGCCGGTGATGACTCCGGCGCGCGCCGCGCGCAGCGTGATGCGGGAAATGACCTTCCACTTGGGCGCGCCCAGCGCATAAGCGGCCTCGCGCTGACCGGCGGGCACCAGCTTGAGCATGTCTTCGGTGGTGCGGATGACCACGGGAATCACCATCAGCGCCAGCGCCAGGATGCCGGCGTAACCCGAAAAAGTTTTGGAAGTCTTGACCGCCAGTGCATAAACGAACAGGCCGATCACAATCGAAGGCGCCGACAGCAGAATGTCGTTGACAAAGCGCGTGGCGCGCGCCAGCCAGCCCTTGGCCCCGTACTCGGCCAGATACACGCCCGCCATCACGCCCACGGGCGCGCCCACACAGGTAGCCAGCAGCACCATCACGGCGGAGCCGAAGATGGCGTTGGCCAAACCGCCTTGCTCGCTGGGCGGCGGCGTCATTTCGACCAGCGTGGACCAGCCCAGCCCGCCGATGCCCAGACTCAGCGTGTCCCACAGAATCCAGATCAGCCAGAACACGCCGAACGCCATCGCCAGCAGCGAAAGCGTGAGTGCGATACGGTTGCGCCACTGGCGCACCGCAAAGCGCCGCGCGAACGCCACCGGGTTGCTTGTATGGTTGCCGGCAGGAACGTTCATGTCCGCGCCCCTTCGCCGCGCTCCAGCCGCGCCAGCAGCAGTTTGGACAACGCCAGCACCACGAAGGTAATGAAGAACAGCACCAGCGCCAGATACAGCAGCGCCGCCTCGTGCAGGCCACCGCCCGATTCGGCGAACTCGTTGGCCAGCACCGAGGTGATGCTGTTGGACGCCTGAAACAGCGACAGCGAAGACATCTGGCTGCGGTTGCCGATGATGAAGGTCACCGCCATCGTCTCGCCCAGCGCGCGGCCCAGGCCCAGCATGATGCCGCCGATGACGCCGGCCTTGGTATAGGGCAGCACCACTTTCCAGACCACTTCCCAAGTGGTCGAACCCAGCCCGTAGGCCGATTCCTTGAGCAGCGCGGGCGTGACCTCAAACACGTCGCGCATCACCGCGCTGATGAAGGGAATAATCATGATCGCCAGCACGATCCCCGCCGGCAAAATACCGATGCCCACCGGCGGCCCGGCCACCAGCGCGCTCAACCAGTCCACGCCGCTGAACAACGCTTGCAACGGCCGCTGCACCCAGCGCGCCAGAATCGGGCCGAATACCAACATGCCCCACATGCCGTAAACAATCGACGGCACGGCGGCCAGCAGTTCGATGGCCGTGCCCAGCGGGCGCTTGAGCCACGGCGGCGATAGCTCGGTCAAAAACAGCGCGATGCCGAAACTCACCGGCACCGCAATCAGCAACGCCACCAGCGAAGTGGTCAGCGTGCCGAAGATCATCGACAGCCCGCCGTAAACGTCGTGCACCACATCCCAGTCGGCACCCACCAGAAAACCGAAGCCGAATTGCCGGATCGCGGGCCAGGCGCCCAGCAGCAGCGAGAGCAGGATGCCCGCCAGCAAAATCAGCGTCAGCCCCGCCGCGCCACGGGCCAGCCAGCCGAACCAGCGGTCTGCCCATACGCCCGGCGCGCGGCGCGTGGCCGCAGAAACGAGCGTGGCGGGCAAACGTGACGGCATAAGTTCAGATGTTCCCTGGTTTTTTAACGGTTGACCCAGCAGTGCTCATGTTCAATAAGCAATGGCCTTGCCCGAAGTGTCCTTGATTTGGCCCCAGGACGTGCGGATCACGCCCTTGACCGCATCGGGCATCGGCACGAAAACCAGATCCGCGCCTTGGGCAATTTTGTCACCGGCGCTGCCATAGCCCCAATTGAAGAACTTGAGCACATTGGCCGCTTGCGCGGGTTTGTCTTGCACCTTTTGCATCAGGATAAAGGTCGCGCCGGTAATCGGCCACGCATCCTTGCCCTGCTGGTTGGTCAGCACCTGATTGAAGGTCTTGCTCCAGTCCGCGCCTGCGGCAGCTGTCTTGAACGTATCCATGTCCGGCGTCACGAAGTTGCCCGCCGCGTTGCGCATCAGCGTATAGGTCATGTTGTTTTGCTTGACGTAGGCGTATTCCACGTAGCCGATTGAGTTGGGCAGGTTCTGCACCTGCGCGGCAACCCCGGCGGTACCCTTGCCGCCTATGCCGTTGGGCGAGGGCCATTTGACGGCGGTATCAAAGCCCACCTGGCTCTTCCACTGCGCGTTGACCTTGCTCAGGTAATTGGTAAACAAAAAGGTGGTGCCCGAACCATCGGTGCGGTTGACGGGGATGATGACCGCGTCCGGGAGGTTCAGCGTGGGGTTGAGCGCCTTGATCGCCGGGTCGCTCCACTTGGTCACCTTGCCCAGATAGATGTCGCCCAGCACCTGCCCGTCGAGCTTGAGTTCACCGGGCTTGACACCCGGCAGATTGACCGCCAGCGCCACGCCGCCAACGACGGTCGGAAATTGCACCAGGTTATTGGCTTGCAGATCTTTGTCGGCCAGCGGCATATCCGAAGCGCCGAAATCCACCGTCTTGGCCTCAACCTGCTTGATGCCCGCGCCCGAACCGACGCCCTGGTAATTGAGCTTGACGCCGGTGATCTTGTTGTAGTCGCCGGCCCATTTTTGGTACAGCGGCTGCGCGAAAGTGGAACCGGCGCCGGTAACGGACTGTGCCGAAGCGCCCGCCGCCACGGCGGTCAAGGCCAGACCAACGGCCAGCGCGCCGGCGTGAATGGATTTGCTGAACAACATGGTTTCCTTTCAGTGGGTGATGAACGATCACCAGCACTGTAGGGACGCTTTATGACAATTTCGTGACACCCCGGTAATCAGTGACCGGCCAGCAGCCGCGACCAGACCAGCACGTCATCCTTGGTGCGGTAGCGGCCAAAGGCGCGCTCGTCCTGCTCGCGGACGATGGGGAAAGTGTCCAGCACGTAAGCGGCATCTTTGGCGTCGATGCCGTAGAGCCAGAAAAACAGCGCGTCCAGCCCCGCCATGCGTGCGCGGCGTTGTTCCTCGTCCCACGGGATGGGTGGCAACGGGTTGCCCGCTGAATCGGCATAGCCCAGATCGCGTGCAAACGGCGCGAGGTCGTGCGCGGTATAGCTCAGGGCCAGCACCTGGGGAATGATGAAGTCCGCCACGGTGGAATGCGGGTGATGGCCGTTCATCAGCCCGGCCTTGCGCATCGCGGCAGCGAAGGCGGCGGGCAGGGGTTCGTCAAAGCGACCCGGGGCGATGACCGGGAGTTGTTCGACGATGTACCAGTTCAAATGCGTGGTTTGCGCTTTTTGCCGGGCTACGTAGTCAAAAGCCAATGCGTTGAAGTTGGCCAGCAGCAGCGATGTATTTCGCGCATAGCTCTGCTCATGGCCGGGTTCAGGCAGCAGCAGCGGCAACGTGTTTCCCGCCGCCGTGCCGGGCGCGATGGCGGCCACCATTGTGCGGGCATTGGTTGCGTTGGTAATGTCACGAAAGCCCAGCGCCCAGGCGTGGCGCTCGGCTTCGGGCACATTGCGTTCGGGCATCCAGTATTGCGGATCAGGGTAGTAATCGGGGCTGGTTTTGGCCTGGCTGCT
>JAIRRE010000204.1 GCA_031256125.1 Burkholderiaceae bacterium | reverse complement strand
AGATGGTGCCGCCGATACCCGCCCCTTCGCCGCTGCCGTAGGCCGTCACCGTGCCGCCGCTGATGGTGATCATGAGATCCTTGCCGTCGCTGATGGAGTCCATGCGATTCCCAGCACCGATGCTTCCGCCGACGGCACCGCCAATGCCTTGGCCACTTATGCCGCCGCCGTGGACTACAACCGTACCGCCGCTTATGGTGATTGTGCCGCCGTAGCAGCCAATGCCTGGTCCGCCGTCTTCGGAACCGTTGGCTGTGACCGTACCGCTGCGGATGGTGATACTGTCGCCAGAGCCGCTACCAATACCCGATCCGCCAAATCGTCCCGCATTAGCCGTCACCGTACCGCCGCGGATGGTGATCGCGCCGCCGGCACCCCCGTTGCCACGGTTGACACCGCCAATGCCCGCGCCGCGCCAGCCGCCGGTAGCCGTCAACGCGTCCGTGCCGTCAATATCCAGCGCAGCACTATCTGGCACCGTTATGCCCGCGCACACGCTGGCTTTATAGTTCGCACAGTCACCCGCCGTCAGCGTGTTCGTTCCCTGAATCTTGAGTTTCACCTTCGCGCCGGAATTGAGCGCCAACGGGCTTTGGTTGGGTCCAAGCCCAATGTCGGCGAACGTCTTTTTATGCGTGAAATAATCTACTGTACCCCCGAGTCGCGACCCCGTTTTTAATCCGCTGATAGATACGCCATTGAGCGTGATCGCCGCCGTGGCCCCGGCGGCCACTTCAATGCGCGTACCGTCCGTTACCGCGCCGGTGATAATGATGTTGGCTCGATCCTTGACGGTCAAGACTGTGCCGTCCCAAGCGTATTCGGCGCTATTGCCGCTGCCCCTTTTGCTGCGCAGATCAAAACTGGATGCCGCTTGCACGGATAGGCTGGCCGCCAACAGCAGCACCCCAGCGGGCAATGTCAGCTTCCATGTCAAACCCCAAAATTGTTTTTTCATGTTTTCCTTCTTGATGCGATGAGCAGACTGGCAATAAACGTCCCGCTTTCAATGCGTGATGGCTGGTTGCGGCAGATAACTGCTCCGCCGATGTGCGAAGCCGCATATCATGACAGTTTTGCCCCGACCTATTGCAACCGCAACCGCCCGTGTCCGCATCCCGCCTCGATTCCGATTTCCCACCTGATTCACCAGGCCGCCCGCTGGCGGAGGTGTTGCGCGAGCCGGGCGCGATCCGGGTGCGCGGAGCGCGCACGCACAACCTCAAAAACATCGACCTGGATATTCCCAAGCAGCGCCTCACGGTAATTACGGGCCTGTCGGGTTCGGGCAAGTCGTCGCTGGCGTTCGACACGCTGTATGCCGAAGGCCAGCGCCGCTACGTGGAAAGCCTGTCGGCCTACGCGCGGCAGTTTCTGTCGGTGATGGATAAGCCCGATGTGGATGCCATCGACGGCCTGTCGCCGGCCATCAGCATCGAACAGAAGGCGGCCAGCCACAACCCGCGCTCGACCGTTGGCACGGTGACCGAAATCCACGATTACCTGCGCCTGCTGTTCGCGCGCGCGGGTACGCCCTATTGCCCGGAGCACGACCTGCCGCTGACGGCGCAGACCGTGAGCCAGATGGTCGATGCCGCGCTGGCGCTGCCGGGCGAAACGCGGCTAAGGATTCTGGCGCCGATGGCGCGCGGCAAGAAAGGCGAGTTCGCCGAGCTGCTGGCGCACCTGCAAGCGCAGGGCTACGTGCGCTTTCGCATCGACGGGCGCATCGTCGATGCCGATGCGCTACCGGCCATCAACAAGGCCGAAAAGCACGATCTGGACGTGGTGGTGGACCGCCTGAAAATCAGGTCGGATGCCACGGCGCGCCTGACCGACAGCATCGAGGCCGCGCTGCGCCTGGCCGATGGCCGCGCCATTGCGCTGGAGATGGACAGCGGCGCGGAGCATTTGTTCAACGCGCGCTTTGCCTGCCCGGTGTGCGGCTACTCCATCGTCGAACTGGAGCCGCGTCTGTTTTCGTTCAACGCGCCGCAGGGCGCGTGCCCGGCGTGCGAGGGCATCGGCACGCAGGCGTTTTTCGACCCTGAACGGGTGGTGGCCTTTCCGGCGCTGTCGCTGGCGGGCGGCGCCGTCAAGGGCTGGGACCGGCGCAACGCGCACGCCTTCGCGCTGATTGAAAGCCTGGCCAAACACTACAAGTTCGATGTCGAAACGCCGTTCGAGCAACTGCCGCAAAACGTCCGCGACGCGATCCTCAACGGCTCGGGCCAAACCGCGATCAAGTTCAATTACGCCATGCAAAGTGGCAGCTTTGCGGGCAAGACGGTCGCCAAGAAGCACCCGTTCGAGGGCATCATCCCCAACTTCGAGCGGCGCTGGCGCGATACCGATTCGGCCGTGGTGCGCGAGGAACTGGCGCGCTACCGCGCCCACCGCGTCTGCCCCGATTGCGGCGGTGCGCGCCTGTCGCGCACCGCTCGGCATGTATTCATCGGCGAGGGGCCGCAGCGCCGCGCCATCTACCAGATCAGCCACATCACGTTGGGCGAGGCCAAGGCGTATTTCGAGGCGCTGCTGCTGACCGGCGCCAAGGCCGAAATCGCCAGCAAGGTGGTGCGCGAGATCGGCGCGCGCCTGGCGTTTCTGGCCGACGTGGGGCTGTCGTATCTGAGCCTGGACCGCAGCGCCGAAACGCTGTCGGGCGGCGAAGCGCAGCGCATCCGGCTGGCCTCGCAGATCGGCAGCGGCTTGAGCGGCGTGATGTACGTGCTGGACGAGCCGAGCATCGGCCTGCACCAGCGCGACAACGACCGCCTGATCGCCACGCTGCAACACCTGCGCGACCTGTGCAACACGGTGATCGTGGTCGAGCACGACGAGGACACGATGCGCGCCGCCGACCACATCATCGACCTGGGGCCGTCCGCCGGCGTACATGGCGGGCATGTGATGGCGCAGGGCACCTTCGCCGACATCGCGGACACGCCCGGCTCCGTGACCGGCCAATACCTGAGCGGCACGCGCCGCATCGCGGTGCCGCAGCAGCGGCGCACCCCCGCAACGCCGCCCGCGGCCCCATCTGCGCAAAGCGCGCCGGAAGGCTGGCTGCGCGTGCAAGGCGCACACGGCAACAACCTGAAGCACGTGACGGCGGATTTTCCCCTGGGCCTGTTCATTTGCGTGACGGGCGTTTCCGGCTCAGGCAAGTCCACGCTGGTCAACGATACGCTTTACGCCGCCGCTGCGCAAGCCATCATGCGCGCGCAGACCGAACCCGCGCCGTGCGAGCGCATTGAGGGCTTGCCACAACTGGACAAGGTAATCGCGGTCGATCAAAGCCCGATCGGACGCACGCCGCGCAGCAATCCGGCCACCTACATCGGCCTGTTCACGCCGATCCGCGAACTGATGGCCGGCACGCCCGCGGCGCGCGAACGCGGCTGGGGGCCGGGGCGCTTTTCGTTCAACGTGGCGCAGGGCGCGGGCGGCGGTCGCTGCGAAGCCTGCCAGGGCGATGGCGTGGTCAAGGTCGAAATGCACTTTCTGCCCGATGTCTATGTGCCGTGCGACATCTGCCACGGCCTGCGCTACAACCGCGAAACCCTGCAAGTGCAATGGAAGGGCCGCCACATCGCGCAGATACTGGGTATGACCGTGGAAGAAGCGCTGGCGTTTTTTGCCGACCAGCCGCCCATCGCGCGCAAGCTGCAAACCCTGATGGATGTGGGGCTGGGCTATCTCACGCTGGGGCAGAACGCCACCACGCTGTCGGGCGGCGAGGCGCAGCGCGTCAAGCTGGGGCTGGAACTCTCGCGCCGCGACACCGGCAAGACGCTCTACATCCTGGACGAACCGACCACCGGCCTGCACTTTGCCGACATCGACCTGCTGCTCAAGGTGCTGCAACAACTGCGCGACGCGGGCAACACCATCATCGTCATTGAACACAATCTGGACGTGATTAAAACCGCCGACTGGATCATCGACCTGGGTCCCGAAGGGGGCGATGCGGGCGGGCGCATCGTGGCACAGGGCGCGCCCGAAGCGGTGGCCGCCGTCGAGGGCAGTTATACCGGCCATTACCTGCGGCGGGCGCTGGCGTTATAAGCTAAAAAACCCCTTTTCACAGATATATTTTCTGCTTCGCGCTGTTTCCCCATAAGATGAAAAGATGAACGCCTTGATGAGCCGCAGCCCCTCCGCATCGCCCGTATCCGCCCCGTCGTTGCCACTGACCGCATGGCTGCGCAGCCTGCGTCCGGGCACGCTGCTGCTGTCGGGCGCGGCCATCGCGCAAGGCAGCGCGCTGGCGGCATGGCACGGCACCTTCGACCTGGTAACCGCCGTGCTGGCGCTGCTCACGGCCACGCTGCTGCAAATTCTGTGCAACCTGGCCAACGACTACGGCGACGTGAGCAAGGGCAGCGACGGCCCGGCGCGCATCGGCCC
>JAIRRE010000250.1 GCA_031256125.1 Burkholderiaceae bacterium | reverse complement strand
CACGCGCAGCGGTACCCGGTATTTACCCGCGAACTCCACCGACCGGATTTGCAGCACCTTGCTGCCCATGCTGGCCATCTCCAGCATTTCCTCGAAGTCTACGGTCGAGAGCCGCCGCGCCTCGGGCACGATACGCGGGTCGGTTGTGTAAACGCCATCCACGTCGGTATAGATCAGGCATTCGGCGGCTCTCAGCGCCGCCGCCACCGCCACGGCGGAAGTGTCCGAACCGCCCCGGCCCAGCGTGGTGATATTGCCTGACAGGTCCACACCCTGAAAGCCGGTAATGATGACCACCCGGCCCGCTGCTAGATCGGCGCGCACGTGCGCGTCGTCGATGTGCTCGATGCGCGCCTTGGTGTAAGCGTCATCGGTGCGAATCGGCACTTGCCAGCCTGCGTAACTCACCGCCGCCACGCCCTCGGCTTGCAGCGCGATCGACAGCAGCGCCGAAGAGGCTTGCTCGCCGGTGGCGGCCAGCATATCCAACTCGCGGGCGTGCTCGCGCGTGGGGGACGCGGCGGCGTCCGGCACCAATTCCTTGGCCAAGCCCAGCAGGCGATTGGTCTCGCCGCTCATGGCGCTGGGCACGACCACCATCTGGTGACCGGCGCGCACCCATTTGGCCACGCGCCGGGCGACATTGCGGATGCGCTCGGTCGACCCCATCGAGGTGCCGCCGTATTTGTGAACGATCAATGCCATGACAGCAAAATGCGAGTACAAAAAAATTAATTTTAAGGCGACACTGAATAAATCTGTGCCAACCGCATCGGAGTTGTTCAGCGTCGCCTAATTGTCCGCTGACCATTGCAACAACGCACCCTGGCGCTCAATGAATCCGCCGCCGAGCCTGATGCGCACGCGGTGGCCGCGCGTGGTGCAACAGGCGATTTGGTTGAGCAGCTCTTCCAGTTGCGCGGCGCTGGGACGGCAGTCGTGTTGCGTGGCTAGCCAGTAGCGCAACGCGTTAACCTGGCGCGCGCGCGCGAGCAGTTGCAGCACGGCAATACGCGGCGGTTGGCCGGTCGATTGCAAGTCCTGCGTGGCCAGTTCTTCCAATAGTTGCTGCGCTTGCGCCGCGTGCGCCACGCTGCGCGCGAAGGTCGAGCGGAAATGCGGGAATACCGTTTCAATGATCGGTAAAAGCTGAATACGGATGCGGTTGCGCACGAAGCGCGGGTCGCCGTTGCTTGGGTCTTCGCTCCACTCCACGCCTTGCGTGCGCAGCCAGGTACGGATTTCCGAACCAGAAACCGTCAGTAAAGGCCGGTGGTAGCGCAGACCATCGCGCAGCGCCAGCGTCGGCATCCCCGCCAGCCCGGCCAGCCCAGCGCCGCGTGAAAGAGCGATCAGCAGCGTTTCGGCCTGGTCATCGGCCTGGTGCGCTAGCGCAATGTCCTCGATACCATTCTCACGCGCCAGCGCCGCCAGCGCCGCATAACGCGCGCGTCGCGCCGCCGCCTCGGGGCTTTCGCCGCGAGCATGTCGCGCATCGACCCGGCGCGCGTGCAATGGCACACCAAGCCCCGCGCACAGGTTTTCGCACTGGCGTTCAAAAGCATCGGCAGCGGTCTGCAAACCGTGGTGCACATGCAAGGCATGCACCTGGCCGGGCCAGCGCCGCGCGCACGCCAGCAGCAGCGCGCTCGAATCCGCGCCGCCGCTCAAAGCCACCGCCAGCGGCAAACCGGGAGAAAAGGCCGCAATGGCCTGCTCGATGGCACTCATGGCTGTAGGCTGGATCCACGATGGCACGCATCCAGCAAGAAACTGCGGTTAGAACAAGGTACCCAAGACATCGCACGATTGTGCGGCGATTGTGGGTGAACGCGACCCGACGCATTACACGCAATAGTCGCCCTTGAAAAATTCACCACCCTTCTCAAACCAACCCGACGGTGCCATCGCTTGTACTGTCTGGCACGGACATAGCCGCCGGCACGCCGGTGCAGCGATCATGATGCTGTGCTGTCAGATACCACATTCGGTTTTCAACCCGGCAAGTCCCCGAACCGCCTTTTAATCGCCGCTTCTATGCCTGTTGCATCCAACCCTTGCAGAGCCAGCAGGCGCGCCGGGTCACCGTGTTCGATGAAGCAGTCGGGCAGGCCCAAATGCAACAGGGAGCGAGTGATGCGCATCTCGGCCAAGGCTTGCGCCGCCGCGCTCCCAGCACCGCCCATGACAGCGCCCTCTTCCACCGTGACAATGGCGGCGTGTTGCTCGGCCACGGCGCGCAGCAAGTCCAAGTCCAGCGGCTTGACCCAGCGCATATTGACCACGGTGGCATCGAACTTTTCCGCCGCCGCCAGCGCGGGATAAAGCAGCGTGCCGAACGCCAGAATGGCGATGCCTTGGCGCGTGCCGTCCCATACGCCATCCGATAGCCCGGTGCGCCAGCGCCGCACTTCGCCTTTTCCGAATGACAGTTCCCTCAGATCGGGCAAGGGCTGTGCGCCCACACCCGCGCCGCGCGGGTAGCGCACCGCAACGGGGTGATCCTGCGCGTAGGCGGTTGATAGCAGTTGGCGGCATTCGCGTTCATCGGCGGGACAGGCCAGACTTAGGTTGGGCACGCAACGGATGAAAGCGATGTCGAATGCGCCCGCGTGCGTCGCCCCGTCCGCGCCGACCAAACCCGCGCGATCCAGCGCGAACACCACCGGCAGATTTTGAATCGCCACGTCGTGGATCAACTGGTCGTAGGCGCGTTGCAAAAAGGTTGAATAAATCGCCACGACCGGCTTCAGGCCTTCGCACGCCAAACCAGCCGCAAAGGTGACGGCGTGCTGTTCGGCAATGCCGACGTCGTAGTAGCGATCGGGAAAGCGCTGGTGAAATTCCACCAGGCCCGATCCTTCGCGCATTGCCGGCGTGATGGCGACCAGGCGCCGGTCGCGTTCGGCCATGTCGCACGCCCATTGTCCGAAAACTTGCGTAAAAGTGGTTTTGGCTGGAGTCAGCACCGGATCGGGCAACCCCACCGCCGGATCGAATTTGCCCGGCCCGTGGTAGGCCACCGGATCGGCTTCGGCGGGCGCGTAACCGCGCCCTTTTTGCGTGACCACGTGCAACAACTGCGGGCCGCTCTTACAGGCCAGCAGCGAACGGATGTTCTCCAGTGTGGGAATGAGCGCGTCCAGATCGTGCCCATCGATTGGGCCGATGTAGTTGAAGCCCAATTTGTCGAACAGCGTGGCCGGGGTAACCATGCTTTTGGCGCTTTTTTCCAGCCGCTTGGCCAGTTCCAGCAGTGGCGGTACGGGAGCCAGTACGGTTTTGCCGATGTCCTTGACCACGGTCTTGGCGGCGGCATAGAACTGGCCGCTCATCAATTGCGCCAGGTGCCGGTTGAGCGCCCCCACGGGCGGACTGATCGACATGTCGTTGTCATTGAGGATAACCAGCAGGCGCGCGTCGCGCTCCACACCGGCGTGATTCAGTCCCTCGAAGGCCATGCCGGCGGTCATTGCGCCATCGCCGATAACCGCGATGGCGTTCCAGTCTTGGCCCTTTTGGCGCGCGGCCGCAGCCATGCCCAGCGCCGCCGAAATGCTGGTTGATGAATGCGCGGTGCCAAAGGCGTCGTATTGGCTCTCAGTGCGTTGCGGAAAGCCCGACAGGCCGCCCAGTTGGCGCAGCGTCGCCATGCGTTCGCGCCGCCCGGTGAGGATCTTGTGCGCGTAGGTTTGATGGCCCACGTCCCATACGATGCGATCGCGCGGCGTGTCGAACACCGCATGCAGCGCAATCGCCAGTTCCACCGTACCCAGGTTGGAACTCAGATGCCCGCCGGTTTGCGCCACGCTGCGCACGATGAAATCGCGTACCTCGGTGGCCAGTCCCTTGAGCTGCGCGCGTGACAACCGCCGCAAATCAGCCGGGTCGTCAATGGTGGAAAGCAATTCGGACATCCTGCAAACCCCTCAATGCTGGCGATTGACCACCAGATCGGCCAACGCGGCGAGCCGTGAAACATCCGGCAGACCCGTGGCGGCCAGCGCCGCCAGCGCCTGCTCAAGCAGGCCCTGCGCCAAACGCCCGGAAGCAGTCAACCCCAGCACGGAAACATAGGTCGGCTTATCGCTGGCCGCGTCCTTACCCGCTGTCTTGCCAAGCGTGGCGGCGTCGGCTGTCACGTCCAGTATGTCGTCAACCACCTGAAACGCCAATCCCAGCGCCGTGCCGTAATCCATCAACCCGCGCGCGGCGGCGGCGGGCAAACCGTCCCAGCCGCCGGGACGGCAAGTCGCGCCCATGCAGACGCTCGCGCGCAGCAGTGCGCCGGTCTTGCGCGCGTGCATGGCGCGCAACTGCGGTTCCGTGAGCGGCTGACCAATGCTCGCCAAATCAATGGCCTGTCCGCCCGCCATGCCTTGCGCACCCGCGGCTCGCGCCAGCAGGCGGCACAACTGCGCCTGAATGGCGTCGGGAATGCCCTGGTCGTGCGGACACAGCAATTCAAACGCCAGCGCCTGCAAGGCGTCGCCCGCCAGCATCGCCTGGGCCTCGCCAAATTTGACATGCACCGTCGGTTGGCCGCGCCGCAGCACGTCGTCGTCCATGCACGGCAGATCGTCATGCACCAGCGAATAGGCGTGGATCAATTCAACGGCGCATGCGGCGCGCAACGCCGCTTCATCCAATGCGGCGCGCAGCGCCGGATCATCAAACGCCGTGCGCAAAGGCGCTTGCGCTCCGCCGCCAACGGTCTCGCCAGCGGCCAGCACCAACAACGCCCGCAGCCGCTTGCCGCCGCCCAGCGCTGCATAGCGCATGGCTACGCCCAGACCAGCGGGCGCGTCGGCAGCAATAAAACCAGCCAGCGCACGCTCTACCTGCTCGCGGCGGACCTGTACCCAGTTGTCAAACGGTATACCTGTACTCATGGGGTTTGCGGCCAAGGCTTTACCGAACCATCGTCATCAAGCAACCGAACCTGATCTTCCACCGCCTGCAAACGCTCGCGGCAGTATTTGAGCAAGGCTGCGCCGCGCTGGTACTGGCCCAGCAATTCTTCCAGCGGCAACTGGCCCGATTCGAGATTGGCAATCAAGGTTTCGAGCTGCTGGGTCGCATCGGCGTAGCTGGCGGGCAGATCGTCCCTGGCGGATTTCTTGGTCATTGCTCAGTCATGGCGGCGCACATAAAGGAGTGAATTTTAGGCAAGCGCCGGATAGAATCCCTCGTCCCCCGCCCGGACTGGCCCTGCTCATGCGGGTAGTTCGCGCGGGAGTTCGCTGCGCTGGCCGCCGAAGAAACTGCAACGGTGTCTGTTTTTACCGGATGTGCCTAGCGTGATCTTCCTGCCCCTTCATAGGGGGAGTCTTTGGGTTAGACAAACCATGTCTGATTTGAGTCTTCAATTACAGCAGGCGGCAAGTCAACTTCCCGTCAGTTCCTATTTCGACGCGGCGCTGTTGCAGCGCGAAAAGAGGCTCATCTTCGAGTCCGGGCCGCGCTACGTCGGCCACAAGCTGGCCGTCCCAAAGCCGGGCGATTACTGTGCCCTGCCGCAAGAGGGTGAAGGCCGCGCGCTAATCAACGACCCGCAAAGCGGCGTGCGGCTGGTCTCCAACGTCTGCCGACATCGCCAAGCCGTAATGCTCAAAGGACGCGGATCGCTGGATATCGAACACAAGGGCGCGGCAGGCGGCAACATCGTCTGCCCGATACACCGCTGGACCTACGCCGCCGACGGCCAGTTGCTGGGCGCGCCGCACTTCGCGCACGATCCCTGCCTGAACCTGAACCGCTACCCGTTACGTGAATGGAACGGCCTGCTGTTCGAGGACAATGGCCGCGATATCGCCGCCGATCTGGCGGGCATGACGCTGGCTCGTGACCTGTCCTTCGAGGGCTACGCCCTCGGCCACGTGGAATTGCACACCTGCCGCTACAACTGGAAGACCTTCATCGAGGTCTATCTGGAGGATTACCACGTCGCGCCGTTCCACCCTGGTTTGAGCAACTTCGTCACCTGTGCCGACCTGCGCTGGGAGTTTGCCCGCGACTACTCGGTGCAAACGGTGGGTACCTCGACCAATCTGGCGCCGGATGGACGGCCAGGCAGCCCGGTCTACGAGCGCTGGCACCAAGCGTTGCTCGCCTATACGCAAGACAAAAAGCCCGCGCGCGGCGCCATCTGGCTGACCTATTACCCGCACATCATGGTCGAGTGGTATCCGCACGTGCTGACCATCTCCACGCTGCACCCAATCAGTGTGGACGAAACGCTCAACATGGTGGAGTTCTACTATCCTGAGGACATCGTCGCCTTCGAACCGGAATTCATGGCCGCGCAGCGCGCCGCCTACATGGAAACCTGCATTGAAGACGACGAAATCGGCGAGCGCATGGACGCGGGCCGCAAGGCGCTGCTGGAGCGCGGCGAAAACGAGGTCGGTCCCTACCAAAGCCCGATGGAAGATGGTATGCAGCACTTCCACGAGTGGTACCGGCGAGTGATGGATATACCAGCTCAGGCTTGAAGCGATGCTAACCATGTCCGACGCGGTTGGTGCGGTATGTCGCATTCCATACGTTCGGCGTAAATTGCGTGCAGAAAGGGCGCTATAATTACAACCTTTCGCCGGTGTAGCTCAGTCGGTAGAGCAACGCACTCGTAACGCGTAGGTCGCCAGTTCGATTCCGGCCGCCGGCACCAAGATCACGTTTCAAAAAGTTTCAAAACCCGCATGTCGCAAGGCATTGTGGGTTTTTTGTTGTTCCAAGCTGTTCCATTGGGTATCGTGAAATACCCTCAAAAATGGGGGTATATCGGGGCGATACCACCGCTTCCTCAAATCCGGGCGAGCCAACTTGCGCCGACACTTATTCCGTATTGACTTTATTACTCCACCCGTTCCACGCCGGTGGGCTTGAAACCGAAGCTGGCGTCACGTCCTTTGCGTCCGCGCGCGCTGCGGGCGTTGTTCAGACTGCGAATTTCCAGCGTTTCCTCGCGTGGCTTGCCGCCGCGCCCGATGCCACTGACACGCACGCTGCGCGTGTAGGCCGCCGCGCCCGCCAGCGCATCCTTGGCATCCAGGCCAAGTAGCATCAGGCCGCGCCCGCCTTTTTCCAGGCGCTTGAGTTCGCCGACCTCGAAGGTCAACAAACGCCCGTTGGTGGAAACGCAGGCCACATGCGTGGCCGCCGTTCCGCCTTCGATCCAGGCTAGCGACGGGCGGCACCCCATCCCGTCCGCGTCCACGGTAATGAATGCCTTGCCGCCGCGCTGGCGCGTGAGCATGTCCGCTACACGCGCCAGAAAACCGTAGCCGCCGGAACTGGCCAGCAGCAGCACGGCACTTTCCGGCCCGGCAAAGTAATGGGCAGGCTGCGTGCCCGCTTCCAGGTCGATCAGCGTGGTAATGGGCTGGCCGTCGCCGCGCGCGCCCGGCAGACTGGCCACCGGCACGCTGTAAACGCGCCCGTTGCCGCCGAACACCAGCAGCGTATCAACGGTGCGGCACTCGAACGCGCCGTACAAGCCATCGCCGGCCTTGAAAGCAAAACTCGCCGCGTCGTGCCCGTGGCCGCTGCGCGCGCGCACCCAGCCCTTTTCACTGACGATGGCCGTAACCGGCTCGTCGAGCACCTTAACTTCGGCTATGGCTTTTTTCTCAGCCTGAATCAGCGTGCGGCGCGGGCCGGCAAAGGTTTTGGCGTCCTGTTCGATTTCCTTGACCATGAGCTTGCGCAGCAACGCCGGGTTGGTCAGGATGTTTTCCAGCT
>JAIRRE010000174.1 GCA_031256125.1 Burkholderiaceae bacterium | reverse complement strand
TGGCATCATTGTGATAGACCAGTGGAAAGGATCCCATGGTAAACCCGACCAACCGCCACACCGGCGAATCATCCACTCCAAAAGTAATAGCATATTTAAAGTTAACCACGCGGACATTTATTATGTCGTGCAGTAATTGGCTGTTTAGACTACTCGTAATGGGCGTTTCTGCAGTAACCTGTGTTGCTCAGGCACACCGCTACGAATGCCCCGCGGTTTTGACGGATGGTAAATTGCATCACCATTTTGATCTTGTTAACTGGTTCGATGGCCCGCCACAAGAACTCGCGTCGCTGATATCGGTTAATACAAAATATGGTTCATGGTTACCTATGTCAAAAAGTAGTGATATTTACATGATCTGTTATTACAAGGGGACAAAAAAAACCATCACCGTTCACTCCCCCGGCGTCACTGTCTGCAAGGTTATCATGTCACCACGCATGGCGTATTGCGAGTAGTCAAGCATGTCGTACAGTAAATGGTTATTGTTGGGTATAGCCGTACTGACGGTCTCGTTCGCGGCGCAATCCCATCGCTACGCATGCCCCGCGTTCGTTATGGTCGGCCACATCCGCCACCCTTTCGAGAACCTGCGGGTGTTCGGTTCCCCTCCGCAGAATCTCGATGATTTAATAGGCGTCGATACTAAATATGGTACTGAGTGGGACCTGGACAAAAGTGATGACCCTTACATCATTTGCGGGTACAAGGGAACAAAAAAAACCGTTACCATCCACGCCCCCGGCACCCTGATCTGTAAAGGTATAATGTCACCACGCTCGGCGTATTGTGAGTAGTTGAACGTGTCGTACAGTAAATGGTTGTTGGGCATAGCAGTACTGACTGTTTCGTTCGCCGCGCAATCGCATCGCTACAATTGCCCTGCTTTCGTTGTGAACGGACACACTCGCCATCCTTTCGATACCCTAAGTGTGTTCGCTTCCCCTCCGCAGGACCTCGCGGAGTTAATAGGCGTTGACACTAAGTATGGTGCTGTGTGGAACCTGGCCAAAAATGATGACCCTTACATCATTTGCGGCTATAAGGGAACGAAGAAAACCATTACCGTCCACGCCCCCGGCACCCTTGTCTGCAAGGTTATAGTGTCGCCGCCACCACGCTCGGCGTATTGCGAGTAGTTGCACATGTCACACAGTAAATGGTTGCTGGGCATAGCCGTACTAACAGTTTCGTTTGCGGCGCAATCGCATCGCTACGCATGTCCCGCGTTCATCAAGGTCGGCCACAGCCGTTATCCTTTCGATACCCTGCGTGTGTTCGATTCCCCTCCGCAGGATCTCGGGGAGTTAATAGGCGTCGACACTAGATATGGTGCTGTGTGGGATCTATCAGAAAATGATGACCCTTACATCATTTGCGGGTACAAAGGAACGAAGAAAACCATCACCGTCCACGCCCCCGGCACCCTGGTCTGCAAGGTTATCAACACGCCAACTGCTGGCTATTGTGAGTAATTTAATATGTCGCACAGTAAATGGTTGCTAGGCATATCCGTACTGACGGTTTCGTTCGCGGCGCAATCGCACCGCTACGAATGCCCAGCGTATTTGATGGATGGTCAAATGCGCCACGTTTTCTTGTCTATCCGCATATATGATGGTCCCCAAAAAAATCTGGCGGAACTAATGCCAGTAGATACAAAAAATAGCTCTGATTTCAGCACTGACCCCAATAGCGACACTTACATGGTTTGCGGATATAAAGGAACTGACAAGACCATCACCATACACGCTCGTGGTGTCTCTGTCTGCAAAGGCATCCCGTCTCCGGGCACGGCGTATTGTGAATAGTTGCGTGTGTCGCATAGTAAATGGTTGCTGGGTATAGCCGTACTGACGGCTTCGTTCGCGGCGCAATCGCACCGCTACGCATGCCCAGCGTTTTTGATGGATGGTCAATCACGGCATTCTTTCGAGACCATAGATTTGTTCGATGGCCCACCGCAGGATGAAGCGTCATTGATTCCGGCAGAAACCGGTTACGGTATTATGTGGGCCGTATCACCACAAAAATCAGACATCTATATGGTATGCGGATACGAAGGGAGAAAGAAGACCATCACCGTTCACGCGCCTAGCGTCTCTATTTGTAAGGGCATCAATACGCCAGCCGCTGGCTATTGTGAATAGTCGAGCGTGTCGTACAGTATTTGGTATATCTGTGCTGACGTTTCGCTCTCTGTGTTTGCAGCGCAGCCACGCCGCTACGAATGCTCAGCGTTTTTGACGAGCGGTCGATTACTGCGCGGGCAGCGTGCTGGATCAGCGGTACAGTCAAGTCCCAAGAGGTTGCGTAATGGAAATCATCCTGGCCTGCGTGATTGGCATTCTGGGCGGCTGCGGCGCCTGGTTGGTGTTGCGTCCGCGCACGTTTCAGGTGCTGATGGGCTTGGCGCTGCTGTCGTATGCGGTCAACCTGTTGATCTTCGCCATCGGCAGCCTGGCTCTGGATAAATCCCCTATCGTCGTGCCCGGCGCGGCCCCCAATCTGACGTACTACAGCGACCCGATGCCGCAATCGCTGGTACTGACCGCCATCGTCATCGGCTTTGCCAGCGCCGCACTGTTTCTGGTCGTGCTGCTGGCTGCGCGGGGGCTGGCCGGCAACGACCATGTGGATGGGCGGGCGGATGAAGCGGAGTGAAGGACACCGCGCTCAGATCAAGCGTCATCGGTAAGGGCTGTTGGCCACGATCCAACCAACCCATGCCGATATAGTCGGATTTTGATGCCCTCGTCCTGGCCCCACCTCATCGCCGCGCCGATCCTGCTGCCGCTGCTGACGGCGGCGGTGTTGCTGCTGATGGGCGAAGGGCGGCGCTCGGTCAAGGGGGCGATCAACGTGGCGGTCTGCGCGTTGGTGTTGCTGATCGCAGTTGCTTTGGCGTGGCACGCCAACCATGCCGAGGGCGCACAGGCCATCGGCGTTTATCTGCCCGGCAATTGGCCTGTGCCCTATGGCATCGTGCTGGTGGCCGATCGCCTGTCGGCGTTGATGCTGACGTTGACCGCCGCGCTGGCGCTGGCCGCCAGTATTTACGCCACCGCGCGCTGGCACCGGGCGGGAGTGCATTTCCACGCCCTGTTCCAGTTGCAGTTGATGGGGCTGAACGGCGCGTTTCTGACCGGCGATCTGTTCAACCTGTTCGTGTTTTTCGAAATCATGCTCACCGCCTCCTACGGCCTGTTGCTGCACGGTTCGGGCTGGCCGCGGGTGCGCGCGGGGCTGCATGTGATCGCCATCAACCTAATGGCTTCGACCCTGTTCCTGATCGGCGCGGCGTTGTTGTATGGCGTGACGGGCACGCTTAACCTGGCCGACATGGCGGTAGCCGCCGCCGCGATTGCGCCCGCCGACCGGGGGCTGCGGCACGCGGGCGCGGCGATTCTGGCGGTGGCGTTTCTGGCCAAGGCCGGAGCGTGGCCGCTGGCGTTCTGGCTGCCGGGCGCATATGCCAGCGCCGCCGCGCCGATAGCGGCGCTGTTCGCGGTGATGACCAAGCTGGGCGTGTATGCGCTGCTGCGGGTGTGGACGCTGCTGTTCAGCGTTGGCAGCGGCGCGTCCGGCAGCTTCGGCAGCCCGGTCATTACCGGCATCGGACTGGCGACGCTGGCCTTCGGCGCGGTGGGGATGCTGGCCACGCGCAACTTGGCGCGCATGGCAGCGTTCGGCGTGATCGTCTCATCGGGCACGCTGCTGGCGGCGATGGGCTTGCGTCGAGCGCCGATAACCGGGGCGGCGCTGTATTACGCCGCCGCCTCCACGCTGGCGCTGGGAGCGCTGTTTTTGCTGATCGAATTGATCGACCGGGCACGGCAAGCGGGTGAATCGCCGCAACTGGTCAGCGAAGCGCTGCCCTCCGCGCCGGGCCGCGCGGGCAGAGGCAACATGGCGTTTCAAACCTTTGCCTACGAGGCCGAAACTGTCCGGGCCGCGCCACCCGTTCCCGGCGTGAACCTCGACGATGCGGGGCAGGCGCTGACGGGCCGCGCGATTCCGGCGGCGATGGCATTTCTGGGCTTGACATTCATCGCCTGCGGCCTGACGCTGGCGGGCCTGCCGCCGCTGGCGGGGTTCGTCGGCAAGTTCTCGATGCTGTCGGCATTGCTGGCCACGCGCACCATGCCCACGGCGGGTTGGCTGTTTTTCGCGCTACTGCTGGCGGGCGGCCTGTTGGCCATGATCGCCGTCGCGCGCGCCGGTATCCGCAGCTTCTGGACGCCCCGCGCGCAGCCGCCGCGGCTGCTGTTGGCCGAAACGCTGCCCATCGTGTTGCTGGTCGCGTTGTTATTGCTGCTCACGGTATTTGCCGGCCCGGCCCTGCGCTACACCCAGGCCGCGGCGCGCGCACTGTACGCGCCGCGCAATTACATCAGCGCCGTCATCATGACCCGCCCGCGTCCAGCGCCGGGCGCCGCCGGGCAGCAGGGCGCCCCATGATGCGGCGCCTGTTCTCCCGCTGTTTCCCGGCGCCGTTGCTGTCGCTGGCGCTGATGGCGCTGTGGCTAGTGCTGGCGCGCTCGCTCGACC